>JBGSJU010000357.1:0-2129 GCA_041741655.1 Rhodobacterales bacterium | reverse complement strand
CCATGACCGTGCGAGGCATCGTGATCACCGGGGCAACGGGCGGATTGGGGCGGGCACTGGTCGCGCGGCTGGCCCGGCCGGGCGTTGCGCTGCTGATCTGTGGGCGCAATGCGGACCAGTTGGCGGCAGTGGCGATGCTGGCGCGCCAGAACGGGGCCGATGTGGCAACCTTGCAGGCCGATCTGACCAAGGACGCCGGGCTTGCCGCCTTCGACGCAGCGGTCGCGACGTTCGACCGGCAGTTTCCGATTGACCTGCTGCTGGCCAATGCGGGGGTCAAGACCGGCAATCGCGCCGGGATCGAGGCCAAGGGCCAGACCGAGCGGGTCATCGCGGTCAATCTGACTGCCGTCATGCTGTGCGTGCAGGCGGTGCTGCCGGCGATGCGACAGCGACAGCGCGGCCGCATCGCAATGATCGGATCGCTGGCGGGGCTGTCGCCGCAGCCCGACCTGCTGAGTTACAGCGCGACCAAGGAGGGCGTTGCGGCCTATGCCACCGCGCTCAGGCGCGAATTGCGGGGCAGCGGCGTCGGTGTCAGCCTGATCCTGCCGGGGTTCGTCGACACGCCGATGACCGACCGCCATCTGGGGCCGCGCCCCCTGCTGATGTCCGCCGACCGGGCTGCGGCGGCGATCCTGCGCGGGATTGACCGCGGCCATAATGTGATCGCGGTGCCGCGCCTGTTGCGCTGGCTGATCGCGCTCAGCAATGCCTTGCCCGTCGCACTGTCGGACCAAATCGACCAGAGGTTCCGTGCCAAGATCATGCCAGATCCCGACGAGGCGAAGGGACAGCCACCGCCCCCATCCTGATCCCGATCCTGATCCTGCGGCAAATGTGGGGGCGTCTGGCATGATATCAGACCTCGGCGGCGTGCTGGAAATCGGCAAAGGTCAGCCGTTCGGCTTGCCGGACCAGATCCGCGGTTGTCGCGATGGCCCGGTCGATGACATCCGTGTCATGCAGATTGGTCAGGAAGAACCGCAGCCGGGCCGCCCTGTCCGGCACCGCCGGCGTGATGATGGGCATCACGTTGAACCCCGCCGCCAACAACGCATTGGCAATCCACGTCGCCCGCATGGAATCGCCGATCATCACCGGGATGATGGCGACCCCCATCGCGGGACCACAATCCAGACCCGCCGCCGTGGCGCGCCGCAGGAAATATGCGCTCAGGCCGCGCAACCGGCCGACAAGGCCCGAGTCGGCGGCAAGCGCGGCGAGTGCCGCCTGTGCCGCCGCCGCATTCGGCGCCGACAGCCCGACGGAATACAGAAATCCCGGCGCGCGGAAGCGGATCAGGTCGCACAGCCCCAGCGACCCGGCGACATAGCCGCCGCAAGAACACAGCGTCTTTGACAATGTCCCCATCAGCACATCGATGCTGGCGGGATCGATCCCTTGTTCTTCGCAGATGCCGCGCCCGGTCTTGCCCAGCACGCCAAGGGAATGCGCCTCGTCCACCATCAGCCAGGCATCGTGGCGGTTTCGCACGTCGATGAAACGCCGCAGATCGGGCATGTCGCCATCCATCGAATAGATGCCCTCGACCACGATCAGCACATGCTTGAACCGCGACCTTTGTGCTTCCAGCCGGGTCTCCAGCCACACCCAGTCATTGTGCGGAAAGGTCAGATGATCGGCCCCGGTGCCCCGGATGCCTTCGTAGATCGAATTATGCGCCAGCGCGTCCACTGCCACAAGATCGCCCGGCCCGATCAGCGTGCGGATGATCGCGGCGTTGGTTGCATGGCCCGACACCAGCACAACGGTATCCGCAACCCCAAGGAAGGCCGCGATATCGCGTTCCAGCGTGCGATGAAACGACCGTTCCCCGCCGGCAATCCGCGATGCGCCGGCGGAAATGCCCCATTCCGCCGCGGCTGCCGCCACGGCGGAAATCACCCGGCTGTCCTGATTCAATCCCAGATAGTCATAGCCCGCAAAACTGGTCACCCAGCGGCCCGCGATCTGCACCTCGGCGCCGCGCACGGCCTGCACCTCGCGGAAATAGGGAGAGGCGATGCCCAAGGTCTGGCCGGCGGCGCGGGCGATGCGCAATTCGCGAAACCCGTCATGGTCGGAAAATTCGCTGCCCATGCGGGGTGCGACCGCGGCCGCGCGGC
>JBGSJU010000356.1:0-2917 GCA_041741655.1 Rhodobacterales bacterium | reverse complement strand
CTCGGGGCGGACGATCACCGGCACGCGATGGTGGACGCGCGTGAGGCTGCCCTCGGCCTCGGCCGTCACGATGGCGCAGGTGGTGACCGCCTCTCCCTCGCGCTCCCAGTCCTGCCAGATTCCCGCGAAGGCGAGCGGCGCGCCGTCCGCGCCCCGGAAGAACCAGGGCAGCCGGTGGCCCGCCTCGTCCTTCGTCCATTCGTAGAATCCGTCCGCCGGGAGCAGGCAGCGCCGCTCGCGCGCGGCAGCGCGGAAGGCGGGCTTCTCGGCGATGCTCTCGGCCCGCGCGTTGATCAGGAGCGGCCCGTCCGAGAGGGTCTTGTACCAGTGGGGCAGGAAGCCCCAGCGCATGGCGACAAGACGGCGCCCGCCCTCGCCCGCGACGACGGCATGCACCCGGTTCGTGGGGCAGACGTTGTAGTTCGGGACCGGCGGCAGGTCGTTCGCGGGACGCGCCTCGAAGAGCTGCGCCATGGCGTCGGGCGGAAGGGTGATCGCGAAGCGGCCGCACATGGGCGATTTATAGCGCGGGCAGGCGCGATCTGGAAAGCAACTGAGGGAGGGGCGGCGCACCCCGCGGAGAGGCGCGCCGCCCGCCGGTCACTCGACCTTGGTGATCCGGCCGTCGATATAGGGCGTGTAGGTCCCGCCCGTGGCCGCCATGTACTCGGCCACGACCTCCTCGAGACCGGGGCCGAAGTCGTAGGCGTTCCTCGCGTCGCGGAACATGCGGTAGCCGTCGCCGCCGTTGCGCATGTAGTTGTTCGTCACGACCCCGTAGACCTTCGCCGGATCGATCGGAACGAAGGCGTCGCCCTCGGCCACCTGCACGTCGAGCACGCGGGAGCCCGGCGCGTTCGACGCCTTCCACGTGAACTTGAGTCCCGCGACCTGCGGGAAGCGCCCCGCCCCCTCCTCGACCTGGGAGACCCCGTTCTCGAGAGCCGCGACGATCTGCGCGCCCGTCGCCTCGAAGGTGGCGAGCGAGTTCTGGAACGGCAGCACCGTCAGCACCTCGCCCATCGTCACCGGTCCCGCGTCGATCGCGGCACGGATACCGCCGCCGTTCTGGATGGCGATCTCGATCCCCTGATCCTTGACGCGGGCCAGCATTGCGTCCGCGATCAGGTTGCCCATGGCGCATTCCTGCGACCGGCAGACCGCGCGGTCGGCGCCGATTTCCACGTCGGTCTGCGCCACGACCTTGCTGCGGATTTCTTCCAGCGGCTGCGCAAGTTCGGCGATGCGGGCCAGCGTTCCGGCATCCTCGGCTACCGCCGCGTCCATGATCAGGGGTTCGCCCGTGGCCGCCGTGATCACGCCCGCGTCGTCAAAGGTGACGTTCAATTCGCCCAGAAACTTGCCATAAGCATAGGCCTGCACGATGGCCACGCCGTTGACCTTGGTGGGGTAAGGGCCTTCACCCGTGCCACTGTTGGTCAGATAGGTGTTGCTGTGCCCGCCGACGATCACATCGACGCCGGTGGTTTCGGCCGCGACCCGTTGATCCACCCCGTAGCCGGAATGCGACAGCACGATGATCTTGTTCACGCCCTGCGCCGTCAGGGCATCGACTTCGGACTGCACCGCGCCCACCGGGTCGGTGAAGATGATGTTCGGGCCGGGGCTGGCCAGTTCATCGGTATCCTGCGGCGTCAGCCCGATCAGGCCCAGCCGTTCGCCGCCGCGTTCGATCACCGTGGATTTCGCCAGCTTGCCCGCCAGCAGCGCCTCGCGGCTGACATCGGCGTTCGACATCAGCACGGGAAAGCCCACCGCATCCATGAACCCGCGCAACACCTCGGGGCCGTCGTCGAATTCGTGATTGCCGACGGTCATCGCGTCATAGCCCAGCTTGTTCATGAATTCGGCTGCCATCTTGCCCTTGTAATAGGTGTATAACAGCGAGCCCTGAAACTGGTCGCCGCCATCCACCAGAATCGCGTTGTTCGACCGCGCGCGCGCATCGGCAATCGCCGTGACCAGCCTTGCGGTGCCGCCGAAACAGGCGCCTTCGGCCTTGTCCTTGTCGCCGCAGGTCGAATCGAATTTGGAAATCGGCTCGAACCGGGCGTGGAAATCGTTGGTGTGCAGGATGGTCAGCGTGTAATCCGCCGCCGCCGCTGTGGCCGTCAGCGCCAGTGCGGCAGAGGTCGTCAGCAGGAAACGGGTCATGGCGTGGCTCCGTGTTTGCATCGGTTTCAAGACAAAGCTGTTGGCCGGTCATGGCCGCCCTGTCAAAGACTATCCCGGCCATTGCGACGCGGCGATGACGGGCTGCGCAACACACGGGCCGTGCGGCTGTGTTGACGGCGGCGTTGACGGCGGCGTTGACGGCGGGGCGGGCGCGTGCCAATTGCCTGCCCATGCTGATCTACAAGATATTCCGCGGCCCCGAGCTGGCCGAACTGGCCGCACAGGGCGAAACGCTGGGCGCGCCCGTCGATCTGACCGACGGTTATGTGCATTTTTCCACCGCCGCGCAGGCCGAGGAAACGGCGGCGAAATATTTCGCAGGGATGGACGGGCTATGGGTCTTGGCCTGCGACACCGATGCGATGGGCGATGCGCTGCGGTGGGAACCGTCACGCGGCGGGCAGTTGTTCCCGCATCTTTATCGCGCGCTGCGGGTTGCGGATGTGATCTGGGCGCGACCCTTGCCCTGGGCGGGTGACAGCCACCGCTGGCCCGATCTGAAATGACATTGATCGAACGCGCGGGGCTGGCGATTGCGCACCGGCTGGACCCGGAAACAGCGCATGATCTGGCGCTGCGGGCGCTGCAACTGGGGTTGGTGCCGCTGCCCGGCGCGGTGACATCTGCACGCCTTGCGACCCTCGTGGCGGGGCTGGACCTGCCCAACCCGATTGGACTGGCGGCCGGGTTCGACAAGAACGCGGTCGCGCTGCCTGCGCTG
>JBGSJU010000355.1:0-1694 GCA_041741655.1 Rhodobacterales bacterium | reverse complement strand
CACCGGTTCGCGCATCGCCAAGGCGACGCCGCGCAGCGGCACGCCCTTGACCTCGCCCGCATATTTGTCGGCCCAGGCGGCATAGGTGAACAGGGCGCGGATGCTGGCCTCAACCTCAGCTGCGCCGCCACTGCCCTGCATCGCGTTCAGCAAAGCGGCAAAATCGCCTGCCCGCGCCGACAGGTTTTCGGCGATGTAATACAGGATCTGCGCCCGCGCGTGCCCGGTGGTTTTTGCCCAAGCCCCCGCGCCCCGCGCCGCCTCGACCGCATTGCGGATATCCTTGCGGTTGGCGATGGGCACCTCGCCCAGATGCGCGCCCTTTGGGCCATACACCGCGCGGGTATAGCCGCCGTCGGGCCGTGCCTGCTTGCCGCCGATGAACAGCTTTGCCGTGCGGTCCAGTCCGCTGGCTACGCCGTCACCGGCATGGGGTTTCAGGGGCTTCAGCGGATGGGTGGGCGTGGCTGGCCGCAGATAGACGCCCAGCCCCTCCCAGCCGCCTTCGCGGCCAAACCCGCTTTCGCGCACGCCGCCGAACGGGGCGGCCGCGTCAAAGAGGTTCGTCGCGTTGACCCAGACCACCCCCGCCACCAGTTTCGGCGCGATATCCAGCGCGAGGTTCAGGTTTTCGGTCCAGACTGTCGCCGCCAGCCCGTAGCGGGTGTTATTGGCCAGTTCCACCGCCTCGGCCGGGGTGCGGAAGGTAGTGCTGACCAGCACGGGGCCAAAGATTTCCTCCTGCATCAACGGATCGGCGGGGTGCAGCCCGGTGATGAGGGTGGGCGGATAGAACGCGCCGCCGGCGGGCAGTTGCAGCGCCGGTTGATAACAATCGCCGGCGCAGGACGCGACCATCGCCGCGACACGATCACGTTGCGCGACGTTCACCATCGCGCCGATATCGATACACTTGTCCAGCGGATCGCCGACCCGCAGAGTGGCCATCCGCGCGCGCAGTTTGGCGTGGAACCGGTCGGCGATGCCCTCCTGCACGATCAGGCGCGATCCGGCGCAACAGACCTGCCCCTGATTGAACCAGATCGCATCGACCAACCCTTCGATGGCGCTGTCCAGATCGGCATCGTCGAACACCACATAAGGCGATTTCCCGCCCAGTTCCAGCGTCAGCGCCTTGCCCTGCCCCGCCGTGGCGCGGCGGATCAACCGCCCGACCTCGGTTGACCCGGTGAACGCCACCTTGTCCACGCCCGGATGCGCGACCAGCGCGGCACCTGTTGCCCCGTCGCCGGTGACGATGTTCAGTACCCCCTTGGGCAGCCCGGCCTTCTGCGCCAGTTCGGCGAACAACAGCGCCGTCAGCGGCGTCTGTTCGGCGGGTTTCAGCACCACGGTGTTGCCGGCGGCCAAGGCCGGTGCGACCTTCCACGCCAGCATCAGCAGCGGGAAATTCCACGGGATAACGGCGGCGCAAACCCCGATCGGGGCCATCCCCGGCCTTTCGCGGTCCACAAGCTGCGCCAGCCCGGCATGGTGATAGAAATGCCGGGCAACCAGCGGCACGTCGATATCGCGCGTCTCGCGAATCAGTTTGCCGTTGTCCAGGGTTTCCAGCACCGCGAACAGCCGCGCGTGTTTCTGCACCATCCGCGCCAGCGCATACAGATTCCGCGCCCGCGCATGCCCATCCAGCGCCGCCCATTTCGCCTGCGCGCGGCGCGCGGCGCGGATGG
>JBGSJU010000354.1:0-6884 GCA_041741655.1 Rhodobacterales bacterium | reverse complement strand
GCCGAATCCGCCGCCGCGCTTGGGGTGTCGGCGGATTGGTTGCTGGGCCTGTCGGACCGGCCCGAAACGGCGGCGGATCTGCTGGCCACATCGCTGGCGATGACGGCGGCAGAGCGTGCGTTGGTGGACGAACAGATTTTTTCCTGGCACCGCGAGGCGGAAGGGTCAAAGGTGCGCCATGTGCCCGCCACCCTGCCTGACATGCTGAAAACGCCGGACATGCTGACGTGGGAATATGATCCGCATCTGGCGCGGTCCGGCGCCGAGGCGGTGGCGGTGGCGCAGGGCCGGCTAGAATGGTTGCGCGGGGCGCATTCGGATTACGAAATGGCGCTGCCGCTGCATGAACTGGCCGCGATGGCGCGGCGCGAAGGGTATTACGCCAGCCTGCCACCGGACGTGGCCCGCGCGCAACTGGCGCGTTTCGCCGATCTGCACGCGCAATTGTATCCGCGCCTGCGCATCTATCTGTTTGACGCGCGGCAGGTGTTTTCGGCGCCGCTGACGATCTTTGGCCCGAAGCTGGCGGTGCTATACGTCGGATCGTCCTATCTGGCCTTCCGCGACGCCGCCCGCGTGCAGGCATTTTCCCGCCATTTCGACGGGTTGGTGCGCGCCGCTGCCGTTTCGGCGCGCGACTTCCCCGACCATCTGGCGAAACTTCAGACCGCCTGAAGCCGCCGCGCCTCTTCGCCCGCAAAGCGGATCAGGTCCGCGACAAACGGCTTTTCCAGATCGACCTGCCGCACGGCGGCATAAAGGCGGCGGGTGATCGGCGTCGCAGTCAGGGGCCGCGTGATGTAATCGGACGAATATTTCACCTCGCGCACCACCCAATCCGGCAGCACCGACACGCCCCGGTTCGACGCGACCAGCAGCAGGATCACGGCGGTCAGTTCCACTTGCCGGATCGCGGCGGGTTCCACCTTGGCGGGCGTCAACAACTGGCTGAACAGGTCCAGCCGCGCGCGGTCCACCGGATAGGTGATCAGGGTTTCACCCCGGAAATCCTCGGCCTCGACATAAGGTTTTTGTGCCAACGGATGCTGGGCGGACGCAACGAACACCGGGCGATAATCGAACAGCGGCACAAAGGTGACGCCCGGCAGGGATTCGGGGTCAGAGGATACGACCAGATCGACCTCTTCCTTCACCAGCGCGGGCAACGCGTCGAACGCCAGACCGGGGCGGATATCCACGTCGATCTCGCCCCAGCCCTTGCGAAAGCGTTCCAGCACCGGAAACAGCCATTCGAAACAGGCGTGGCATTCGATGGCGATATGCATGCGGCCCATATGGCCCTGCCGCAACCCGCTGAATTCATCCTGCAACGCGTCGATTTCCGGCAGGATGCGTTCGGCGGCGCGCAGCAAACGCTGCCCGGCGGGCGACAGTTTCAGGGGCTTTGACCGCCGCACGAACAACTCCACCCCCGCCTGATCCTCGATCCCCTTGATCTGATGGCTGAGCGCGGATTGCGTGATGTTCAGGATATCGGCCGCCCGCGCAAGGCCGCCCGCCTCGTGGATCGCCTTGATCGTGCGCAGGTGGCGGAATTCGATATGCACGCTGGCCTCATGTTCATCTTCGATTTAATGAAGTTGTTTCATGTTGCGAGCTTTGCGACAAGAGGGACAACACAAGGATGATCGCCATGCCCGCACCCGCCGTTTCGTTCGAATTCTTCCCGCCCCAGTCGATCGAGGCGTCGTTCCGGCTGTGGGACACGGTGCAGGGTCTGGCGCCCTTTGCGCCGCGCTTTGTCTCCGTCACCTACGGGGCGGGCGGCACGACGCGCGAAATCACCCGCGAGGCCGTTGCGGCCTTGCACAAATCGTCCGGCCTGCGGGTTGCGGCGCATCTGACCTGCGTCAGCGCCACCCGCGCCGAAACGCTGGCCATCGCCGATGACTTCGCCACCGCCGGTGTGACCGATATCGTCGCGCTGCGCGGCGACCCGCCCAAGGGGTCGGGCGGGTTTGTGCCGCATCCCGACGGCTTTGCCTCGTCGCTGGATCTGATCGCGGCGCTGAAGGCCACCGGCAAATTCACCATCCGCGTCGGGGCCTATCCGGAAAAGCACCCCGAGGCCGCCAACCCGCAGGCCGATATCGACTGGCTGAAGCGGAAACTGGATGCGGGCGCGGACGAGGCGCTGACGCAGTTCTTCTTTGAACCCGAAATGTTCTTCCGCTTTCGCGATGCCTGCGCCAAGGCCGGGATCGACACCGACCGCATCACCCCCGGCATCCTGCCGATCGAGAACTGGAAAGGCGTGACGCGGTTCGCCGCACGCTGTGGCGCAACCGTTCCCACCTGGATGACCGACGCGTTTGAAAAGGCCGAACGCGACGGGCGGCAGGATCTGCTGGCGACCGCGCTGGCCACCGAAATGTGCAGCGAATTGATGGAGGGCGGCGTGAACCGCTTGCATTTCTACACGCTGAACAAGCCCGACCTGACGCGCGATGTCTGTCTGGCGCTGGGGCTGCAATCGCAGGCGGGGCGCGGTAACGGCCGGTTGCAGAACGTCGCGTAACGCTTGGCTTCCCTGCTTGCCCGGGCATTCTGACCCGGCGAACAGGGAGGATCGCATGCACGCCACAGCCACGCCGCGCATCGCCACACGCCCCGAAGACCTGCCCAGCCAAGCCGACCTGTTGTCGATGTCGGGGCTGGAATTCATGCAGGCCATGCTGGCGGGTGACATCCCCGGTCCGCCCATCGCGCGGACGCTGAACTACCGCGCCACGCGGGTCGAACCGGGTCTGGTCGAATTTCAGGGCACGCCGGAATTCAGCTTTGCCAATCCGATGGGGTCGCTGCATGGCGGCTGGTATGGCACGCTTCTGGACAGTGCGATGGCCTGCGCGGTGATGACCCGCGTGCCAAAGGGGTCGGTCTATACCACGTTGGAATACAAGGTGAATATCCTGCGCTCGATCCCTCTGGGCACCGCGATTTCCTGTATCGGCACCTGCCAGCACGCGGGCCGGTCCACCGGCGTGGCGGTAGGCGAAATGCGTGGCGTGGCGGACGGGCGGCTTTATGCCACCGGATCGACCACCTGCATCATCATGGCGCTGGCTGGGGAATGATCCGCACTTGCGCGCGGCGGCGGGCCGGCACGCTGTCGTGGAGCCGTTCCGACCGGTCTCGCCCGACGACGCGGCGGGCGCGCAGCAAAAACAGCTTGCCCAGCCCGTTCCACGTGCCGATGGAGGGCGCTGACGGGTCACAGGGAAACCGGTCGCGCCAGTCATGCGGCAATGGCAACCCGCAACGTTCGGCATGGTCCAGCATCCAGACCAGCGGGATATTCGACAGCCCCCGCGACCGGAAATGCGCGCCCACATGGCCGCCGACATCGCCATGGCTGCCGCGGAACCAGACCTGTTCGATTATGCCATCCCAATCCGGCGGACATTCCCACAGCACCGGTTCATAGGCCTTGCGCGTTTCATCCAACGCCAGTGCGTGAAACCCCGCCTTCACGATCCGGCTGAGGCGATGGTCGTGAAACGCATAGGCCGAGGCCGAGAAGCGCCAGATCAGCGGCAACCGCACCCCCAGCGCCTTGACCGTGTCCCAGACGAAAATCCCCTCGATTGTGACGCCCGGATGGCAATGCGCCGCGGCAAATGCCTGCCGCGCGCCGCTGTCGCTGTCGGCCTGATAATGGCGATATACGGTCTGGGTATTGCGTTCGGTGGCGCAGGCCTTGCGCAACAGGCCCACGCGGTCGATCACCCCCGCAAGGCTGCGCACTGCATAGGCACCCCGAGAATAGCCGAACAGGAAGACGCGGTCGCCGGGTTCATAACGGCTGGCCAACCAACCATAGGCGCGCCGGATCTGGGCGTTGATGCCGCGCCCCGTCATGACATCGCCCAATCCGTTCCAGTCCCGCCATTGCAGGCCGGCCTCGTAGAATTGCACCACGTCTGGCCCGGCGTCGCGCATCAGGCGGTGGACCAGACCGGCGTTCGATTCGTGCCCCGGGTCCAGCCGGCACAGCGTGCCATCCATCACCACCACCAGAACCATCGGCCCGCGTCGGACGCGTGGCCCGTCATCCGGGGTTTCCGGGATGATCCGGGTGTAGATGCGGCGCGCAAGGCTGGACAGTCCGGTCACGGGTGCCGCCTCCCGTGCCCCGGCCTGTGCGTCGCGTTATTCCGCTGCCATCGCGCCATCGGCATCGCGCAACATCTCCCATACCCGCTGTGGCGTGAACGGCATGTCGGCCTGCCGCACGCCCCGGTCCCACAGCGCATCCTGCACCGCATTGGCCAGCGCCGCCATCGCGCCGACGGTTCCCGCCTCGCCGCAGCCCTTCATGCCCATCGGATTTGCCGTGGACGGCACCGGTTCGGTGGCAAATCCGATCATCGGCAGGTCGGACGCGCGCGGCATGGCGTAATCCATGAACGTTGCGGTCAACAACTGGCCCTGTTCGTCGAACACCACATGTTCCATCAACGCCTGCCCCACGCCTTGCGCCACGCCGCCATGCACCTGCCCCTCGGCCAGACGCGGGTTGATCAGGTTGCCGAAATCATCGACCACCGTATAGCGGTCCAGCGTGACCTGCCCGGTTTCGGGGTCCACTTCCACCTCGGCGACATGCGCGCCATTGGGATAGCTGCGCCCGGGCAAGGTGGCGCGCGCATCATGCCGCAGCAGGTCCACGCGGCCATCGGCGCGCGCCATCGCCGCCGCCTCCAGCAGGGTCGGGGTCAGGTTCGATCCCGGCGCACGGAACCGTTCGTCGTCAAATGTGACATCCGCCGCGGCAACCCCCATCTTGTCGGCCAGATAGGCGGCAAAGGCGGTCGTCATCTGGGTCACAACGGCGAGCGTGGCATGGGTCTGGACCGTCACCGAACGCGACCCACCGGTGCCGCCACCCGATGCGATGCGGTCACTGTCGCCCTGCACCACCTCGATCTTGTCCACCGGGATGCCGGTCTGGTCGGACAGGAATTTGGCGTAGACGGTTTCATGGCCCTGCCCGTTCGATTGCGTGCCGACGTAAATCACCGCGCCCCCTTCTGCGGTGAATTCCACCGCCACGCCTTCGGAAGGATCGCCCAGAATGCTTTCGATATAGTAACACAGACCCATGCCGCGCAGACGGCCCTGCGCCTGTGACGCGACACGCCGCGCGGCGAATCCCGCCCGATCCGCTAGCACCTCGGCCCGGGTCAGGACCCGGGCGAAATCGCCGACGTCATAGGTTTCGCCCGTCACGGTCTTGTAGGGGAATTTCGCCGGCGGGATGAAATTGCGCCGCCGCAACTCCCAGGGATCAACGCCCAATTCGCGCGCGGCGCGGTCCATCATGCGTTCCAGCAGGTAAATCGCCTCGGGGCGGCCCGCGCCGCGATAGGCATCGACCTGCGTCGTGTTGGTGTAGAACCCCTGCGACCGCAGATAGGCCGCCTGCACATCATAGGTGCCCATCAGCACGCGGGCGAACAGGTTGGTCTGGATGATCTGGCCGAAATTGCTGTTGAACGCGCCCAGATTGCAGCGGGTTTCCACCTTGTAGCCGATCAGGCGGTGGTCGGCGTCGAAGGCCAGTTCGGCATCGCTGACCAGATCGCGGCCCGCATGATCGGACAGCATCGCCTCAGTCCGTTCCGACATCCAGCGCACCGGGCGGCCCAAGGCCATCGCGGCATGCGCGATGGCGAAATATTCCGGATAGGGCGGCGCCTTCATGCCGAACCCGCCCCCCACGTCCGGATTGGTGATGCGGACCGCGTCGGCATCCAGTCCCAGCACGCGCGCCGTCTGGGATTTCATGCCCCAGACACCCTGCCCGTTGAACGCGATGTGCAACCGTTCGCCATCCCATTCGGCATAGGCCCCGCGCGGTTCCAGCGACGCGACCATCACGCGGTTATCCGCAACCTGCAACGCCACCACTTGCGCAGCGCGGGCGCGCGCAGCGGCATAGGCCGTGGCATCGCCGATCGCCCAGTCAAAGGCGCGGTTGTCGGGCGCCTCGGGATGCAGCGTTTCACCCCCCGGCAACAGGTCGAGTTTCGGGGCCAGATCGTCATAATCCAGCACGATCAGTTCGGCGGCATCGCGCGCGGCCTCCATCGTGTCGGCGATCACCACGGCGACGGGTTGGCCGACATGCAACAGCTTGCCCTCGGCGAGGATCGGGCGGCGCGGGCTGGCCGCGTTGCTGCCGTCACGGTTCTTGACGGTGATGCCCCACAAGCCTTCGGTGATGCCGGCCGCGGCCAGACTGTCGGCGGTCAGCACCATGTGCACGCCCGGTGCGGCGGCGGCGTCGGTCACATCCAGACCGGTGATGGTGGCATGGGCGACGGGCGAGCGGAACACCAGCGCATGGCACGCATCGCGCGGCGCGATGTCATCGACATAGCGGCCCGCACCGGTCAGGAAACGCCGATCTTCCAACCGGGTGATCGGCTGGCTTTTTCCGAATTTTTCCATGGCTGTTCCTATGTCTGCCGCGCACGCTGCTATGCGGCAAAGATTAGGCGTCGCGCGGCAACTGTCCAGCCCGGATCGCAGGTGTCCGGCGCGGACCGCTCCGGGCGCTGGGGGCTCTGCCCCCCGGCTGCGCCATCCCCCGGGATATTTTCGAACCGAAGAAGCCCGGGTTACGCTTTGGCATGAATTGCGCCATAACCTGCGCCGAACAGCGATTCCCCCGGAGCCTGCCATGCACGATATCCGCGCCATCCGTGACAACCCCGCCGCCTTTGATGCGGCGCTGGCCCGGCGGGGCCTGCCGGCCGCATCGCAGGATATTCTTGCGCTGGACGAAACGCGCCGCGCCCGCATTCATGCCGCCGAAACCGCGCAGGCCGACCAGAACAAGGCCAGCAAAGAGGTGG
>JBGSJU010000353.1:0-1800 GCA_041741655.1 Rhodobacterales bacterium | reverse complement strand
CGGGTCGCAGCATCGCGCGGCAGTTGCTGGCAGGCGATCTGCCGTCCCCCGCCAACCCGCCGCCGGGGTGCAAGTTTCACCTACGCTGCGCCTTTGCGACCGAGGTTTGCAGCCGGGACCGCCCCGCCCTGCAAGATATCGCAACCGGCCATCAGGTCGCCTGTCATCACCACGCGACGATCCCGGTGCTGCCCGCCACCCCTGACCCGACGCGCGGGCGCACCGCGGCCGCCGAAGCGCGGTTTGCGTTGTGGCGCGACCAGAGCGCCCGCCAGACAGCGCAGAATTTCCCGACCTTCCCACCATCCAACAAGGAGACTGCACGATGAAAACCTCTCGACTACTGGGTGCGCTGCTGGCGTCCTGCCTGATCGCCGTCCCTGCCCTTGCCGCCGACCTGCGCATCGGGTTGCAGGAAGACCCCGATGTGCTGGACACCGATCAGGCCCGCACCTTCGTCGGCCGCATCGTGTTCGAATCGCTGTGCGACAAGCTGATCAACACCGCGCCCGACCTGTCCTTCGTGCCGGAACTGGCCACCGAATGGTCGTGGTCGGCGGATGGGCTGGAACTGACGATGAAACTGCGCGAAGGCGTGGTGTTCCATGACGGCACGCCGTTCAACGCCGAAGCCGTGGTCGCCAACATCACCCGCTCGCAGACCCTGCCGGAATCGCGCCGCAAATCCGAACTGTCGTCGGTCGCAACGGTCATGGCCACCGGCCCGCATGAGGTGAAATTCACCGTCAAGGCGCCGGACGCCACGCTGCTGGCGCAATTGTCCGACCGGGCGGGCATGATGCTGTCGCCGACCGCCTTCACCGCCGCGGGTCTTGATTTCGGCGCGAAGCCGGTCTGTTCCGGCGAATACAAATTCGTCGAGCGCATCCAGCAGGACCGCATCGTGCTGGAAAAATTCGCCGATTATTACAACCCCGATGCCTACAGCTATGACCGGGTGATCTATCTGCCGATCCCCGATACCTCGGTGCGGCTGGCAAACCTGCAATCGGGCGATCTGGACATGCTGGAACGGCTGGCGCCGTCCGATCTTGCCGCCGTCAAGGCCGACAGCCGGCTGGTCGCCGCCGAAGCCGTCAGTATCGGCTATCAGGGCATCACCGTGAACGTGAACAACGGCGAACGCGCGCAAAAGCCGTTTGGTCAGGACAAACGCGTGCGGCAGGCGCTGTCTTATGCGGTGGACCGCACGGTGATCAATCAGGTGGTGTTCGAAGGCGCCTATGCGCCGGGCAACCAACCCTTCCCGCCGAATAGCCCGTGGTATGATGCCACGAACCCGGTGCCCGCGCGCGATCTGGAAAAGGCCAAGGCGCTGCTGAAGGAAGCCGGTCTGGACCGCGTCGCGGTCGAGATGCAGGCCGCCAACAGCCCGGTGCAGTTGCAACTGATGCAGGTGATGCAGGCGATGGCCGCCGAAGCCGGGATCGACATCTCGATCAAGGCGACCGAATTCGCCACCATGCTGGCCGAACAGACCGAAGGCCGGTACGAATCCACGCAGGTCGGCTGGTCGGGCCGCACCGACCCGGATGGCAACATCCACACCTTCGTCACCTGCAAGGGTGGCCAGAACGACAGCAAATACTGCAACCCCGCCGTGGATGACCTGCTGAACAAGGCGCGGACATCGAACGATCTAGTGTTCTACGCCTGACATAGGATTCCCAACTGCTACCGGCTGTGGCATGTTCGGGAGATGAGACGCTCCGACATCTGCCTTTACCTGGGCCCCGCCGACCGCGCTGAGCTTCAAGCTTTGCTGAGCAACCGCAACAC
>JBGSJU010000352.1:0-3988 GCA_041741655.1 Rhodobacterales bacterium | reverse complement strand
CCCGGAAACCCGCCGGGCGGCAACCAGCGCAGCGTGACCGCGAACAGGATCACCAACAGCATCGACAGCCAGAAGGCCGGCACCGCGATGCCCAGTTGCGAAAACGCCATCACCGCCCAATCGCCCGCGCGGCCGTGATGCGTAGCGGCATAGACCCCCAGCACCAGCGCCAGCACCACCGTCACCACCGTCGCCAGCCCCGCCAGCGCCAGCGTCATCGGCAGGCGTTCCGCGATCAATTTCGCCACCGGGACCTTGAAACTATATGACACCCCGAAATCGCCCTGCACCGCGCCGCCCAGCCACGCGAAATAGCGCCACAGCACCGGGTCATTCAGGCCCAACTGGTCACGCAAGGCCGCGCGGGCATCCTCGCTCGACTCGATCCCAAGGATGACCATCGCCGGATCGCCGGGCAGTACGTTCATCACGAAAAACACTGCCGCCGAGATGGCGAACAGCGTTGCGAGAAAGCCGAGGAAACGGCGCAGGATCAGGAGGGTCATCGGGAAACAGGACGGGCGAGGGTCACCCCCGCCCGCATCCATGCGTCAGGTCAGCCGGCCTTGGCGACGGTCGCCAGCGGCTGATACAGCACGGGCGAGCTGTCCCAGAACCCGGTCACGCCCTTGCGATAGACGCCCAGTTTCGGCAGCTGGAACAGGAAGCCATGCACCGCCTGATCGGTCACCATGCGCTGCGCATCCTTCAGCAGGGCGTCGCGCTTGACCGGGTCGGCTTCGAACTTGATCGCGTCCCACAGTTTGACGAACTCGGGGTTGTCATAGCCGTAGAAGTAATCCGGCCCGCGCGCGAAATTGCCCAGATCGTTCGGCGAGGTGTGGGCGATGATCGACAGGTCGTAGGATTTCTTCTTGAACACCTCGTCCAGCCAGAAGCCCCATTCGACGTTCTCGATCTTGACCTTGATGCCGGCGTCCGCCAGCTGGCCCTGAATGATCTCGGCCGACCGGGTGGCATAGGGGAAAGGCGGCACGCGCAGCACCAGTTCCGGCACCGCAACGCCCGACTCTGCCAGCAGCGCCTTGGCCTTGGCCACGTCATGCGGATAGGCGCCGGTCAGATCGACATAGGATACGTGGTGCGGCGGGAAGAAGCTGCCGATGGGCTGGGCGCGGCCATACATCGCGCCGTCGATGATTGCGGCCCGGTCGAGGGCGTGGCTGATGGCGCGGCGCACGCGGATATCCTTCAGGTGCGGCGCCGAGTTGTTCATCGCCAGGATCACCTCGCCTTCGGTGGACCCGACGACGGTGGTGAAACGCGGATCGGCCTCGAACTGGGTCATCAGTTCCGGGGCGGGGAACCCGGGGAAGGCATCGATTTCTTCGGACAGCATCGCAGCAGCGGCGGCGGCGGGATCCGAGATGAAGCGGAATTCGACGCGGTCGATCGCCACGCTGCCGGCGTCACGCCATGCGGCGTTCTTCGTCAGCACCAGACGGTCGCCGCGTGTCCAGTTGGCAAAGGCGAACGGGCCGGTGCCGACGGGTTTGGTGGCATTGTTGTCCACGCTTTCGGGCGCGACGATCGACGCATCGCCCTGCGCCAGATTGAACAGGAAGAACCCGTCCTTCTGTTTCAGCGTGATGCGGATGGCGTCGGGCGCGGTGACTTCGAC
Source organism: Rhodobacterales bacterium (assembly GCA_041741655.1). Classification (GTDB taxonomy): domain Bacteria; phylum Pseudomonadota; class Alphaproteobacteria; order Rhodobacterales; family Rhodobacteraceae; genus UBA9554. Next base: position 2,346 of record JBGSJU010000352.1, on the reverse strand, counting down.
CGATGCGATGGGGGCAAAGATCGACTTCGACGGGTTCACACTGTTTTCCGCCATGGCGCGGTCAAAGCTGAACTTGACGTCATTGGCATCGAACGTGGTGCCGTCGTGGAACATGACGCCGCTGTGCAGCGCGAACTCGTAGACCAGACCATCGGGCGATACCGTCCAGGATTTCGCCAGCTGCGGCAACACTTCGCCCGGTTCGTTGACCACGGTCAGAGTTTCATAGACGTTCTGCGCCAGCATGCCGTCGATGGACGCAGTGGCATCCGCCGTCGGGTCCAGGCTGGTGGGTTCCTGCTGCGTGCCGATCGACAGGGTGGTTTCGGCCAGCACGGGGGTTGCCGCAAGACAGAATGCGGCCAGCGCGGCGGTGCGGAAAGCGTTCATCGGGGTCTCCATTCCAAGGACAGATCGCGGAATTGGTAACCTTGCCCAGTGACATCTGCGTGACGCCAGCTGCAAAAGCCCGCACGAGACCGGTTCCCGCGTGGCGATCCGTCGGCTAGCCTGCGGCAAAAGGAGCGCGCGATGGCCGAGCCGAAAAACATCCTGTTCATCATGTTTGACCAGCTGCGCTGGGATTACCTGTCCTGCTACGGCCATCCGCATCTGCACACCCCCAACATCGATCGGCTGGCGGCGCGCGGTGTGCGGTTCGACAACGCCTATATCCAGTCGCCGCTCTGCGGCCCGTCGCGGATGTCGACCTACACCGGGCGCTATGTGCACAGTCACGGCGCCAGCTGGAACAACGTGCCCCTGAAAGTGGGCGAGTTGACCATGGGCGACCATCTGCGCGCCTTGGGCATGGGATGCTGGCTGGTCGGCAAGACGCATATGAAGGCCGACGCGGCTGGCATGGCGCGGCTGGGGCTGGAACCCGACAGCGTGATCGGCGCGCGAGTGGCGGAATGCGGGTTCGACGTGTTCGAACGCGACGACGGCATGCGCCCCGAAGGCCCGGACGGGATGTATGATCCCGGTGGGGCGTTGGCCTACAACGACTATCTGCGGGCGCAGGGCTATGGCGGCGACAACCCGTGGCACGACCATGCCAATTCCGGCATCGACGACGCGGGCAACGTGCTGTCGGGCTGGTTTCTGGAAAACTCTGACTTGCCCGCGAACATCCGCGAAGAGGACAGCGAAACGCCTTACCTGACGCGGCGCGCGATGGACTTCATCGCGAGTGCACAGGGCCCGTGGTGCTGCCACCTGAGTTATATCAAGCCGCACTGGCCCTATATCGTGCCCGAACCCTATGCCTCGCTATATGGCCCGCAGGATTTCCTGCCCCGCGTGGCGTCGGATGCCGAACGCGCCACCGATCACCCGGTGTTCGCCGGGTTCCAACGCGCGCCCGTGGGTCAGGCGCTGTCGCGCGACGATGTGCGCGCCAAGGTGCTGCGCTCCTACATGGGTCTGATCAAGCAATGCGATGACCAGATGGGGGTGCTGTTCCAGTGGCTGGAACAGACGGGGCGGATGGACGACACGTTGATCGTCATCACCTCGGACCATGGCGATTTTCTGGGCGATCACTGGCTGGGGGAAAAGACGTTTTTCCAGAATGCCAGCGTAAAGGTGCCGCTGATCATCTACGACCCGTCCGCACAGGCCGATGCGACGCGCAGCTTGGTCTGCGACGCGCTGGTGGAATGCATCGACCTTGCGCCCACTTTTGTCCAGGTGGCGGGCGGCGATCCGGCGGGCCTCGATCATATCCTCGAAGGCCAGTCGCTGTTGCCCGTCCTGCGCGGCGGCGCGGCGCCTGTGCGTGACTCGGTGTTCTGCGAATACGATTATTCCGCCACGCCGCTGGCGGGCAAGCTGGGCCTGCACCCGCGGCAGGCGCGCATGTTCATGGTGCATGACGGGCGCTGGAAGATGGTGCATTTCGACGGCGGCATCCGGCCCATGCTGTTCGATCTGCGCGATGATCCGGGCGAATTGGTCGATCTGGGCGCGTCGGACGCTCATGCCGATATCCGCGCGCGGCTTTATGACCGGCTGCATGCCTGGGCTCGCCGCCCGGCGGCACGCACGACGTTCAGCAACGACGCCTTCATCGCGGCGCGTGGCAAGGGCTATCGCAAGGGCGTCTTGATCGGCGTGGTGGGCGAAGGCGATCTGGACCCAGAACTGGTCGCGCATTACGTCGGCCGCCACGCGCCGGATATGCGCAACAAACCCTAGTGGGTGTCGGTCGCCGCCACCACCACATCCAGCAGCACGTGGCGACGTTCGGTTTGCGGCCAAGGAAGCCTGTTCGAAGGCCCTTGGCACGGGTCTTTCCCAAGGTGTCCTGTGGCGCGACATGGGCGTCGTCAACCTGCCGGGTGG
>JBGSJU010000351.1:0-7445 GCA_041741655.1 Rhodobacterales bacterium | reverse complement strand
CGACCAGCCCCGCCGCCGCGTGCGGCCAACGCTGCCACAAGCACATCTGGCAGGGCGCCCAGCCCATCGCCTGAAACGCGAACGCCCCAGCCAGCAAGGCCAGCGAGCCGCAAGCCGCCAACAGCATCAGATTGCGCGGTGTCACAGGAAACGCACCATCAGGAAACCTCCGATCAGCAACGCGACAAACAGCGTGAACATCAGCCCCAGCCGGCGCTCGATGAAGTCCCGGATCGGGCTGCCGAACTTCCACAGCAAGCCCGCCACCACAAAGAACCTGATGCCGCGCGCAATGATCGACGTGATGACGAAGGTGCCGAAAGGCAATCCGGTCCAGCCTGACATGATCGTGATGACCTTGTAGGGGAACGGCGTGACCCCCGCGATCAGCACCGGCCAGAACCCCAGATCGGCAAAGCGGGTGTTGAATTCGGCCATGGCATCGGCCTTGCCCATGGTTTCAAGGATCGGCCGGCCCAGCTGTTCAAAGAAGAAGGCGCCGATGCCATAGCCCGCGATGCCGCCCAGCACCGATCCGGCAAGGCAGACCGTCGCCACCAGCCACGCCCGGGCGGGGCGGGCCAGGATCATCGGGATCATCAGCACGTCCGGAGGGATGGGAAACACCGAGCTTTCGGCAAAGGCCACCGCAAACAGCACCCACAAGGCGTGCGGTGTGCCGGCCTGCGCCAGTGTCCAGTCGTATAGGCGCCGCAGCATTGGCCGTCTCCTGTGATGCAGCCGCGATGTAGCGGGGCCGGGCGCCAAGGAAAAGCGTCATTTTCCCTTTACGCGCGCGGTCGGGGGCGGTAATTGACCCTTCAGGCCCAAGTGGTGGAATGGTAGACGCAGCGGACTCAAAATCCGCCGCCGCGAGGCATGTCGGTTCGAGTCCGACCTTGGGCACCATCCCTTTTGCGACACGACGAAAGCCCTGTCGCGAAGCGACGAGGGCGGCGCGACCGCGCGAACCGGCCCGGCCTTTGCCACAGTTTCCGCACAATGCCCGGAGTGCAAGACGTGGTGGCAAGCGGGCGAACAGGGCAGGATCACGTCTTTTTGGTGCAGATTTCGCGCATAAGGCGAAAGTGATTCGTAACCACACTGTGCATTGATATCATTAACGAATGAACAAAGGCTCATGTTCGGTTCAATTGGTTCCGAAATGGTTTCGGGCCGCAGCGCCTCGCCGAAAAAAAAACACGTCGATGGCAAAATCAAGGCAGCAGATTGTTCGTTTCTGTTCTGGCGCGAATGTTCAACCGCAGGCAGATTATTGCACGGCCTGTCTGACGTAAAACGATAGTGGATGCGATGATTGTGCCGAAGGCGCGCCCGAAACGGTGGATAACTGTCAACGTTCCGGAACAAGTGAAAAATCGAGTTTAGCGCTTTGTTCCGGCCAGTTGTCGAAAACGCGACGGAAATCTGTAATCTTCCCCTTCCCGTAGGGCCCGTCCCGGGTTTACAGGTTCATCTGGCCCACTGGGGGGCTGAATGTCTGCTGGCCACGGGGGCGGCCGCTGAACTGTTTTGTGTCTGGATGGACGCAGGGGGAAGCGACTGATCGCTGTTCACGTCAAGGACGTGGGCGTCGTGATCGACGTACTGACCCGGCTGAAATCCGTTGCAGAGCTTTGGTATGGTGGGACCCGCTGCGAAGGCCGGTTCCGAACCGGCTTTTGTGCGGTGCCGGTGCCGCTGTTGGAGTGTATGTGTGATGACTGCGAAGACAACGATCAAGGCGATCTATCTGGGAAATTTCGCCGCAACCGACGTCTACGAGGGCGATTTCAAATCAGAGAACACCGGTTTTCTGGTTGGAACCGTACGCGATCACACGCAGATGCAGGTGGCCACCATCACGTCCTATGACAAGGATCATGATGGGGTGATGGAAGATGACGAATGCAATCCCTACGGCGACTACATCACCTATAACCTTGGCGGTGGCACGGTCAGCACCAAGACCGACGGTTCGATAGAAGCCAATGTCCAACTGACGCTCGCGGACGGGTCCGTGCGCACGGTCAAGGTCGTCGCGTTCCAGCAGCAGAACGGCGACCTGTTCATCAGCGATCTTTACAACCAAGGCACGCTCGACAACCTGTCGATCGCGAAAGTCGAGATCACGGGCATTACCGGCACGAATTATGTGGGCTGGTTCACCAACCAGAGCACCGACAACACAATGATCAAACCCCCGATCGTGACCAAGGACGGCTATGTCGAAGGCGATGACAGCGACAACGTGATCGACCTGAATTATACCGGCGATCCCGAAGGTGACCGGGTCGATGCCAATGACGCGATTCTGCCGGGGCAGGGTCCGAACGATGACATCATCTTCGGCTTTGACGGCAACGACACGATCGACGCAGGCGAAGGCGACGACGATGTGTCGGGCGGCGATGGTGACGATCTGATCTACGGCAATATCGGCGACGATGTGATCACCGGCGACGATGGCAACGACGAATTGCTGGGCGACGATGGCGACGACACGCTGATCGGTGGCGATGGCGACGACACCCTGCGCGGCGGCATGGGGGCCGACCTGATCGAGGGCGGTGATGGCAACGATTCGGTTCGTGCCAACGAAGGTGGGGACACCATTCTGGGCGGTGACGGCAACGACACCCTGCGCGGCGGCGAGGATGACGATACGGTTGACGGTGGCGCGGATGACGATCTGGTGTTTGGCGGTCTGGGCGACGACAGCGTCACCGGCGGCGATGGCGATGACGAGGTGCGCGGCAACGAAGGCGCAGATACGCTGGATGGTGGCGCGGGCGATGACCTGATCGTGGCGGATGATCCGGGCGACTTGAACGATTATGTCACCTTCGTGGGTGTGCCGGTTGACCCCGATCCCGACAACAACCGCGATCTGGTTACCGGCGGCACTGGCAACGACACCATCCTGACGGGCGATGATGCCGACACGATCTATGGCAACGATGGCGATGACAGCATCGACAGCGGCATCGATGCCGACGTGGTCTATGGCGGTGACGGCGATGATTACATCGATACCTTCATCGGGTCGGATTACGTCGAAGGCGGCGATGGCGACGACACGATCATCGCGGGTTTCGATGCCTTCAGCGACTACACCGGCGACGATCCCAACCTGCCCAATCCGTTCTGGCTGGATCCCGTGACCGGTCTGCCGGCCGTGACCGATCCGAACCGCGACGATGGCCGCGACACCGTGTTTGGCGGCGATGGCAATGACGTGATCGAAACGGGCGATGATGCCGACGTCATCTTTGGCGAAGCCGGCAACGACACCATCAACGCCGGCATCGACGATGACAGGATCGATGGCGGCAGCGGGGATGACGACATCATCGGCGGGCACGGGTCGGACACGATCTTTGGCGGGGCGGGCGACGATGTCATCGATGCCGGTGATCCCAGCCTGCGGTTCCCGCCGCTGGACGATGCCAGCGATCCGACCCCGGAGAACGACCGCGATCTGGTCGAAGGCGGTTCCGGCGACGACACCATTCTGGGTGGCGATGACGCTGATACCTTGCTGGGGGGGGCTGGTGACGATGTGATCGACGGCGGCATCGACGACGACGTGATTGACGGGGGCGCCGGCGATGACAGCCTGCTGGGCGGTGATGGCCGGGATACGATACTGGGCGGTCTTGGCGATGACACCATCGACGGCGGCGATGGGGCCGACGTGCTGGAAGGTGGCGAAGGCGACGACCTGATCAACGGTGGCAACGGCGAGGACACCTTGCTCGGCGGCAGCGGTGACGACACGCTGACGGGCGGCACCGATGATGATGCGCTAGAAGGTGGCACCGGCGATGACGTGGTCATCGGCGAAACCGGGAACGACACCATTCTGGGTGGCGACGGCGACGACACCATCGACGGTGGCCCGGGCGAAGACCTTGTGCTTGGTGGCGCCGGCGACGACCAGATAACGGGCGGCCAGGACAACGACATCATCTTTTGCGGCGATGGCGACGACATCGTTACCGGCGGTGACGGAGCCGACTATCTGGAAGGCGGCGATGACCGTGACCTGTTCATCGGTGGCACCGATGGCGACACGGTCGATGGCGGGGCGGGCGGCGATGATTTCGACACGCTGGACCTGCGCGGCGCGGCACCGGTTGGCGGGTCGCTGCAGGTCACGATCACCGGGCCGGACCTGAACGGCAACGGGTCGGACGGGTTCGTCACCTACCGCGATGGGGATGGCAATGTCACCGGCAGCTTCCAGTTTTCCGAAATCGAAGAGATCATCCCCTGCTTCACGCCGGGGACTCTGATCGCCACGCCGAGAGGCGAACGTCTGGTCGAGGACCTGAAGGTCGGCGACAAGGTCATCACGCGGGACAACGGGTTGCAGGCAATCCGCTGGATCGGGGCCAAGTCGCTGACCGGCCGGGATTTCGCGAAACATCCGCACCTGAAGCCGGTGCTGATCCGGGCCGGATCGCTGGGCAACGGATTGCCGGAACGCGACACGCTGTACAGCCCGAACCACCGCGTCCTGATCAACAACGAAAAGACCGCGCTCTATTTCGACGAACGCGAGGTTCTGGTGGCGGCCAAGCATCTGGTTGGCGCGCCGGGCGTGCACGAAGTGGACGTGATGGGCACGACCTACATCCATTTCATGTTCGATCACCACGAGGTGGTGCTGTCGAACGGGTCATGGACCGAAAGCTTTCTACCGGGTGACATGGCCCTGAAAGGTGTGGGTGACGCGCAGCGGAACGAGATTTTCGATCTGTTCCCGGAACTGCGGACCAAGACAGGTGTGCAGGATTACCAGTCGGCGCGACGGTCGCTGAAAAAGCACGAAGCACGGTTGTTGCTGAAATAGGAGTGCAGCACGGGTCGGGTTGTTCCCCGGCCCGATGAAACGGTCGGGTGCTGTCCCGGCCGGGTCCGCGGGTCCCGCCATGGTTGCAAGTGATTGCAGCGCGTGGCGGGACCCGTGTGTTTTTGAAACAATCCTGTCTCAGGCAAGGCTTGCGTTGCATTTTTCGGCCGGACGTTTTGGGCCTGTGGAACGGATCGAGCGCGGCAAAAAGCAACTTCTGGGCGAATTTGCGGCTGTGCTGCGTGTGCCGCCCTGATTGCGCGCCGCGCTCAAGTACGTGACTTGGCAACAAAATCTACAACCTGTGGTCAGCCGATCGAATGCAGAATGGTGTGATGCCCTGATTTCGCCGCCAAGTTGCCCTTCGCGCAGCAGGACCCGGCCCCGTCCGATCCATATTCACGGTGTCTAAGGATATGTGTGGCCAAATCGGCGGTACAGCCATGTTCCGATGACTCGGCCACGGTTCGGTCTTGCAGAACGCAGACTCAAGCGGCTGTGCCAGCAAGGCACGGCCCAAAAGACTGTGGCCCTGTGACCAAGGTGGAGCGTGGAAGATGGTTGGCGTGTTTGAAACAGATCTGGCATGGCGGCGATGTCGCCCGGCAACAGGGTGCTGCGCCGTCAACCTGATGGCGGGCGTGTGCTGACATGCCGACGACCTTCGATCTGTTCTTCCTTGGCAACTCCGGCATCTTCATCGACGCGGTCGAGGGCAACCAGACCTCGGAAAACCACGCCGCGTTCAACAGCACGACATGGGGCAGCCAAGGCAGCCCGCTGGCGCTGAACCTGCGCACCTTTGCCCCTGCGCCGCAGGGCCCGGGCACCGACGGCGTCGCCACAAGCTACGCCGCCGACAACAACGTTGCCAATGAACAGTTCACCATCAACGGTGGGGCGCCGCTGACGCATGACGTCACGATGCTCTACAACAACACCACCATCACCTATCTCGATGGCACCACGGCGACCGGTATCGGCGCCATCGTGATGCAGGATACATCCGGCAACCTGTATCTGATGCCACCGGTCACGCAGAACGGCTATTCCGACGTTCTGGAAGCGAAACCGATCCTGTCCGTCACATTGGGCACCGCTGCGCCGTCCGGCGGCACCAATATCTACGGCCTGACCGCCAGCCGCTTTGACATGAACATCCGCGACTATGTGGTGGATGGCACATCGGGCGCTGACAGCATCGATGCCAGCTATGTCGCCGATCCCGAAGGCGACCGGATTGACAACAATGACAACCTCGCCGGAACCAACGCGGACTCGATCGCCGCGGGGGCGGGCAATGACACGGTCAACGCCGGATCGGGCAACGATACGGTCCAAGGCGCGGACGGAAACGATCTGATCCGCGGCGAGGCCGGCAATGACCAGATTTTTGGCGGCGCGGGCAATGACACGCTGCAAGGCGGCGACGGCGATGATACGCTGGATGGCGGCGCGGGCGCCGACGTCCTGACGGGCGGACCGGGTGACGACCTGCTTTTGGGCGGCGCCGATGCCGATACCTTCTTCGGGGGGGCGGGTGATACCATCGTCGGCGGCAATGACGGCGACGATAACGACACGCTGGACCTGACCGGCGCCGCGCTGCCGGGCGGCTCGCTGCAAATCATGTTCAGCGAACAGGATCCCAAAGCTGGAACCGTACTGTTCCGTGACGGTTCCGGGGTGGTCGTCGATACGCTCGAATTCAGCGAGATCGAAAACTATGTGCCGTGCTTTACCGCCGACACCCGGATCAAGACCCCGCGGGGCGAGGTGCGGGCGGCGGATATCCGGGCGGGCGACCGGGTGCTGACCCGCGACAATGGTCTGCAAATGGTGCGCTGGGTCGGTCAGCGGACCCTGAAGCGGGCCGAGGTGCAGGCGCGGCCCCATCTGGCCCCGGTCACGTTTCAACCCGGATCGCTGGGCCCCAACCTGCCTGAACGACCGTTGACCGTGTCACCGCAGCATCGCGTGCTGCTGGCGTCGGCCGCGACGCAGCTGTGGTTCGGCGAGGATGAGGTGCTGGTGGCGGCCATCAACCTGACCGGCGTGGCGGGCGTAACGCAGGCGGTGGCTGATGTGACTTATGTGCATATCCTGTTCGACCGGCACGAAATCATCTGCGGTGACGGCGCGTGGTCGGAAAGCTTTCAGCCGGGGGAACAGGCCTTGCGCGGTTTCGATACGGCACAGCGCGCCGAAATCGCGGAACTGTTCCCGCATCTGCAGGCGTTTGGCGGCCGGGCGCAGTATCCCGCCGCGCGGCCAACCTTGCGCGCGCACGAGGCGTGGCTGTTGGCGTTGTGATCGCGGGGGTCAGCGCCGCGCGCGGAACGCCGCCCAATCCTCGGGTGTGTCCAGATCCATAATGGCCTGATCGTCCGGCAGCGGGATCAGGCGGATCACCACGTCCGGGTCCGACAGGATCGGCGCCGCGCCCCGATCCCCGGTCAGACGCGCAAAGCGCGGCAGCAGCCATGCGGGAAACAGAATGGGATGTCCGGGACGGCCATCCGCCGTCGCGCCGCGCAGGATGGTTCTGCCGTCCTGCGCCGCGGCGATGGCGGCAAGGCTTGCGGCC
>JBGSJU010000350.1:0-2715 GCA_041741655.1 Rhodobacterales bacterium | reverse complement strand
ATCCAGACCCGCCACCAGCGCCGCCAGCGGCAGGGCATCGGCGGCGCTGCGCACCTCGGGCGGTGTCGGCGGGATCGGGGCCAGACCATCAGTCAGTGCGATGAAATACAATCCTGTGCCGCCGACGATGATCGGACGCGGAACCCCGGCCAGCAGAGGGGCCAGATCGCGCAGCCAGTGCCCAACGGAATACTCCGCGTCCCCCGCCAAATGACCATACAACGCATGGGGCAGGGCGGCCATGTCGGCTGGCGACGGTCGCGCGGTCAGCACGCGCCAGTTGGCAAACACCTGTATCGCGTCCGCGTTCACGATCACGCCGCCCTGCGCCGCCGCAATGGCCATCGCCAGCGCCGACTTGCCGCTGGCGGTCGGCCCGGCGATCAGCACGGGCAATTCCGGGGACAGACTGTCGATCAGGGACTTGTGTGTCATGCCCGCGCTTTAGCGGTCCGGGGGGCCGCAGGCAAAGGCGCATTGAACCCGGCGGCGGTTTCGTCCATTTTGCGCGCGACCCAGACCCGACCCGGAACAGACCCTGACGCGCGAAGGAAACCGCCATGCCCCCCGATGCAACCGACATCCCGCAAACGAAATTCCGTCGCGTGATGCTGAAGATCTCGGGCGAGGCGCTGATCGGGGATCAGGGGTTCGGCCTGCACCCGCCCACCGTGCAGCGCATCGCGCGCGAGGTGAAATCGGTGCATGAACTGGGCGTCGAGATCTGCATGGTGATCGGCGGCGGCAACATCTTTCGCGGCTTGCAGGGGTCCGCGCAGGGCATGGAACGCACCACGGCGGATTACATGGGGATGCTCGCCACCGTGATGAACGCGCTGGCCATGCAATCGGCGCTGGAGGCGATGGGCGTCTATACCCGCGTCATCAGCGCCATCCCGATGGACCAGATCTGTGAACCCTACATCCGCCGCCGCGCCGTGCGGCACCTTGAAAAGAAACGCGTGTGCATCTTTGCCGCCGGCACCGGCAACCCGTACTTCACCACCGATACCGCCGCCGCGCTGCGCGCCAGCGAAATGGCCTGCGAGGCGATCTTCATGGGCAAGCAGGTGGACGGGATCTATGACAAGGACCCCAAGCAGCACAGTGACGCCAAACGCTACGACCGCATCAGCTATGACGAGGTGCTACGCCAGAACCTGAAGGTGATGGATGCATCGGCCATCGCGCTGGCGCGCGACAACAAGATGCCGCTGGTGGTGTTCAGTCTGGACATGCCCGGCGGGTTCCGGGGCATTCTGGCGGGCGAGGGCACCTATACAACGGTGCATGGCTAGGGATAGAAGGTCCGGAACAGGACCGAACGGGCAGAAGGAGACAGCACAATGTCCGACGAGATCGAGATCGACACCGACGACCTGCAACGCCGCATGGATGGCGCGATGTCCAGCCTGAAGACCGAGTTCGCGTCGCTGCGCACCGGGCGCGCGTCGGCGTCCATGCTGGAACCGATTCAGGTCGAGGCCTATGGCCAGACCACACCGATCAACCAGCTGGGCACCATCAACGTGCCGGAATCGCGCATGGTGACGATCAACGTCTGGGACAAGTCCATGGTCAGCCATGTCGAAAAGGCCATCCGCAACAGCGGCTTGGGCATCAATCCGCAGCTGAACGGCACGATCATCATGCTGCCGATCCCGGAACTGAACGAAGAACGCCGCCGCGATCTGACCCGGGTGGCCGCGCAATATGCCGAACATGCGCGCGTTGCCGTGCGAAACGTGCGCCGCGACGGCATGGACCAGATCAAGAAGGCCAAGGCCGCCGGCATGTCCGAGGATGACCAGAAATTCTGGGAAACTGCGGTGCAGGATCTGACGGACAAGTATATCAAGGCCGTCGATGCCGCGCTGGACAGCAAGCAAGCGGAAATCATGCAGGTCTGAGACCTGAAGGGGAGCGCGCCGATGGCCGCGATCGTGCAAATCGGGGTCAGGGCAACCGCTGGCGCGCCCCACCATGTCGCCATCATCATGGACGGCAACGGACGCTGGGCCACGATGCGCGGGCGGCCGCGCCTGTATGGCCATCACGCAGGCGCGCGCCGCATCCGCGAGATCGTCGAGGCCTGTCCGGCGCTTGGGGTGAAATACCTGACGATCTTTGCGTTCTCGACCGAGAACTGGAAACGCACGCAGGTCGAGGTTGCGGGCCTGATGAGTCTTTTCCGCATGTATATCACCCGCGAGGCGCGCGCGCTGTTCGAAGAAGGCGTACGGGTGCGGTTCATCGGCGACCGGGTGCGGCTGGATGCCAAGTTGCAGGCGCTGATGGACGAGTTGGAAACCCTGACCGAGGCCAATGACCGGGTGCACCTGACCATCGCGTTGAACTATGGCGGACGCGACGAGGTGGCCCGCGCGACCAAGCGGCTGGCCGAGGATGTGGCGGGCGGGCGGCTGAACCCGGCCGACGTCGATGAGGAAACCCTGCCGCGTTACCTCGACACCTGTGTGTTGCCCGACCCCGATCTGGTGATCCGCACATCCGGCGAGGCGCGGATTTCGAACTTCCTGCTGTGGCAATCTGCCTATGCGGAATATGAATTCATCGACACGCTGTGGCCCGATTTCACCCGCGACATCTTTGCCACGCTGGTGGCGCGGTTCGGCACGCGGGACCGCCGGTTCGGCGGGGGCAAGGCATGACCGGCACATGGTCCGATCTGCCCGCGCGGCTGATCTCGGCGGC
>JBGSJU010000349.1:0-5790 GCA_041741655.1 Rhodobacterales bacterium | reverse complement strand
GGCCGGCGTGGCGTTGCCGTGGCCCGGCGGGCTGGACCCGATGTATCGCGTGACATCGTCGCGGCTGGGTGCGGTGACCCTTGTGCCGCTGATCACCGCCTTTGCCCCGGAAACCCGGGTGCAACAGGCCGTCGCCGGCATCTTTGCGCCCGATGCAGTGCCGCAGGGCTATCTGCGTCATGTCGGTGCGGGGCTGACGTTGCGGCGCGAAAGTTTCCGCGCCAATGCCCGTCAGGTCCACAGCCTGCGCCCGCATATGGTGGCGATGGAACGCGACTACGCCCGTCTGACCATGCCGGTGGAAATCATCCACGGCACTGCCGACACCATCGTGCCGGCCAGCATCCACGCCGAACCACTGTCGCGCCGGTTGGCCGATGCCCGGCTGACCCTGCTGGAGGGGGTCGGCCACATGCCGCATCACGCCGCCGAGGCGGCGGTGATCTCCGCGATCCGTCGCGCGGCAGCAGCGCGCTAAGCTTGCCTTTCGCCCCTGCCCGGCGATACTGCCCGAAACGCGGGAGAAATCATGCAATTGCCTTTTGACGGCGCCATCAGCCGCTACTTTGAAACCGAAGCCCCCGTCGCCGTCCGCGACGCGATCCGCCGCGCCGATGAGGATGACATCCTGTCCGACAGCTATCCGCATACCGAACGGCTGGGCAAGAAAACCTACGAAAAACATATGGATGACCTGCAAATCGAACTGGTCAAGCTGCAAAGCTGGGCCAAGAACACCGGGGCGCGGATCTGCGTGCTGTTCGAAGGGCGCGATGCGGCTGGCAAGGGTGGCACCATAGGCGCCTTCCGCGAAAACCTGAACCCGCGCGGGGCGCGCGTCGTCGCTTTGGCAAAGCCCAGCGAGTCTGAAGCGGGACAATGGTATTTCCAACGCTATATCAACCACTTGCCGGGCGCAGGCGAGATCGTGCTGTTTGACCGCTCATGGTACAATCGCGGCGTTGTGGAACATGTGTTCGGCTTTTGCACCGAAGCACAGCGCGAACATTTCTTCACCCAAGTACCTGATTTCGAACGCATGCTGGTGGATGAAGGCATCCAGTTCTTTAAGCTGTGGCTGAATGTCAGCCGGGCGGAACAGTTGGCGCGGTTCATCGCGCGCGAACAGGACCCGCTGAAACACTGGAAACTGTCGAAAATCGATGTGGACGGCCTTGCGCGATGGGATGACTACAGCCGCGCCATCATGGAAACCCTGCATCGCAGCCATACCGATGTGGCGCCTTGGACCGTGATCCTGTCCGATGACAAACGCCGCGCCCGGCTGCAGGCGATCCGCCATGTGCTGGCGGCCATCCCCTATGCGGAACGCGACGACAAGGCGCTTGCGGCGGCTGATCCGCTGATCTGCGGCGGGCCCGAGATATGGGATGCGTAAGCAAGGCTATCACCACGGCAATCTGCGTCAGGCGCTGGTCGAGGCCTGCCTGAACCTGATCCAGCAGACCGGGCCGACCGGGTTCACCCTGTCCGAAGCCGCCCGCGACGCCGGTGTGACGCCCGCTGCCGTCTATCGCCATTTCGAAGGCCGGGACGATTTGATCGCCGAGGCGGCGCATCAGGGCTATGCCATCTTTGCCGATGTGATGGAATTTGCCTATGCCGACGGACAACCGTCTGCCTTGGCGGCGTTCGAGGCGACGGGGCGGGCCTATCTGGCCTTTGCCCGCAAATATCCCGGCCATTACATCGCGATGTTCGAAAGCGGCCTCAGCGTGAACCGCACGCCAGAGCTTGCCGCCGTCGCGGCCCGCGCCCGTGCGGTGATGGAACGCGCGGCCACCGACCTGTCGCGCAATATCCCGGCCGCCAAACGCCCGCCCGCCAGCATGGTGTCGGCGCATGTCTGGGCACTGAGCCATGGCGTTGTGGAACTGTTCGCCCGCAACAGCCCCGGCACGCAAAGCCCCTTCGCGCCCGAGGATCTGCTGGAATCGGCGATTGGCATCTATCTGCGCGGGCTGGGTCTTATTCCGCCGGACGCGTGATGCGATTGCCCTAATAATAGGCACTTATTTCGGTTTGCCCGTTGACAGACAACAAAAATGTGACATTTGCGTAACATTCAAGAAACGTCCCGACGACACATGGTGCTGCGCCGCAGCGTTCGCATTACACAGATTGCATGTGAGCCACGTTCTGAACGCAGCAAGCACACAACTTCCATATCAAGGAAACACCGGGATGAAATACATCGTTCTCGGCGCGTTTTTCGCGCTGCTGCCTGTTGCCGCCTTGGCGCAGGGGATCAACCTGACCGGCGGCGTTGCCGTCGAATCCGCCTATGACCTGACCACGGACACCGGGACCGAAGCGGAATATCCGCTGTCGTTTTATATCAACGCGGAAAAGAACGACTTTTTTGCGCAGTTGTGATTCGGCACATTGCCCGGCGCCGCCGCTCCGGATCAGGTCGAAATGGACATCGCCCTTGGCTACAGTACCCGTCTTGCCTCGGGTCTGGGGCTGGAACTGGCGTATTGGGCGTATTTCCTGAACGAAACCGGCTATGACACTGCCGAAATCATCGGCACGGTGTCCTACAATGTGACCGAGAAACTGGGCCTGTCGCTGGAAGTGGGCTATGATGTCGAGGCCGACGAAACCTATGCCGAACTGGGTTTCGACTATGCGCTGGACGACAAATGGTCGGTGCAGGCCGTGGCCGCCTATGAGACAGCAAGCGAGTCCAACTACTACGAACTGGGCGTCACCTATGCCATCTCGGACGAGGTTTCTTTCAACGTGCTTTATGAAGACGACGAGGCCCCCGGCAATGATGGCCTGTTGACCTTCACCATGTCCTACGATTTCGACATTTCGGGCGGCTGATCCGTTCCCTCGGTGCAGACCCGTCAAGGAGGGGCGTCCAGTTCGGGCGCCCCTTTTTCATGGTTGCGGCCCCGCGCGCAAGCCGCCGATCCGGAGATGCAAAAGGGGCGCCCCGCAGGACGCCCCTCTTTTTTTTGTTCCGAAAAATCAACGCTTCGAGAACTGGAAGCTGCGGCGCGCCTTGCGCTTGCCGTACTTCTTGCGTTCCACCACGCGGCTGTCGCGGGTCAGGAAACCGGCGGCTTTCAACGCGGCACGGTGGCTGGGTTCATACAACTGCAGCGCCTTCGAAATGCCGTGCTTGACCGCACCGGCCTGACCGGACAGACCGCCGCCAGCAACCGTTGCCATCACGTCGAACTGGCCTTCGACATTCACGATCTGGAACGGCTGGCGCAGGATCATCTGCAACACCGGACGGGCGAAATAGGCGGTGTAGTCGATGAATTCGCCCTTGTGGTTGCGGATAAGGAACTTGCCGCTGCCGGGCTTGATCCAGACGCGGGCGACCGCGTCCTTGCGCTTGCCGGTGGCATAGCTGCGGCCCAGCGAATCGCGGACGGGTTCACGGGGTTCGTCGATCACGACCGGGGCAACAGTGCCCGAAACGCGTGCCAGATCTTCCAGCGAATTGATTTGATCAGCCATCATTACACCCGGGTATTCTTGGAGTTCATGGTTTTCACATCCAGCACTTCGGGGCTTTGCGCCTCGTGGGGATGCTTGTCGCCGGCATAGACGCGCAGGTTGGTCAGGATGTGCCGCGCCAGAATGTTCTTCGGCAGCATCCGCTTGACCGCGGCGGTCACGACGCGTTCCGGGAACTTGCCTTCCAGCAGTTGTTCCGCGGTGCGGTTCTTGATCCCGCCCGGATAGCCGGTGTGCCAGTAATAGACCTTGTCGGTCCGCTTGTTGCCGGTCATCTGCACCTTGTCGGCGTTGATGATGATCACGTTGTCACCGCAATCCATGTGCGGAGTGAAAATCGCCTTGTGCTTGCCGCGCAGGCGCATGGCAACGATCGAGGCAAGACGGCCCAGAACCACGCCTTCGGCGTCGATCACGATCCATTTCTTCTCGATATCTGCCGGAGTCGCAGAGAAGGTCTTCATTGAGGTGGCCCTTTGGCTGTCTGGACAGACCCGGGCCATGACGTGTGCCATGACCCGCGCCTGAAATGCGATTGTCGGGTTATACAAGCCAGCAAACGCCAGTCAAGCGCAAGTTGCGACGGATAATTGTTTCAAAACAGAGGCTTATGAAAACGGTATTATTTTACCCCACAAATCAGCCGCGTTCCGGCGGGATCGCATAGGTCATCGAGGCCCGCGCAACCGGGTCGGCCATGCCGACGGAATACAACAGCGCATCGCCCACCGACAGCGACCGGCCCAGTTTCAACAACCGGGTTTCCGCGATCAGGTCCACCCCCGCCGCCGGTTTGCGCAGGAAATCCATCGCGATATTGGTCGTGACCGCCAACGCCTTCGGCCCGATCATCGCCAGCGTCGCCAGATACACCGCGACATCGGCCAGCGAGAACATCGACGGTCCCGACACCGTGCCACCGGGCCGAAGATGGCGTTCGGCCACCTTCAGCCGGACGCGGATGCGCATCGGCCCCACATCCTCGATGACGAAATCGGCATGCACCTGCGGAAACTCCCGCGCCATGAAATCTGTCAGATCATCGACCGTCATTATCGGCTGGCGGCTTTGCATGGCTTTCCTCCCTCGTGTCCCGGCGCTAGACTTGGCCAGAACGAAGGGGAGAACAAGATGGCGATCCTGGAACGTAGCGACACGGGCGCGGTGGCGCATCTGACGCTGAACATGGGCGAAAAGCTGAACCCGCTGTCGGATGCGATGATCGCGGCCTTGCATGCGGAATTCGACACCTTGGCGCAGGATCGCAGCATCCGCGCGGTGATCCTGTCGGGCGCCGGCAAGGTGTTCTGCGCCGGCCATGACCTGCGCGAGATGCAGGCGAAACGGCAGGCCGAGGACAAGGGCGCGGCGGCCCTGAAGGACCTGTTCGAACGGTGTGCCGCGATGATGCTGGCGATCAGGCAGATGCCGCAGCCGGTGATCGCGCAGGTGCACGGCATCGCCACCGCCGCCGGGTGCCAGTTGGTGGCCAGTTGCGACATGGCGGTGGCAGCCGAAGGTACGCGGTTCGGCGTCAATGGCGTGAACATCGGCCTGTTCTGTTCCACGCCGATGGTGGCGCTGTCGCGCAATGTGCCCGCCAAGATGGCGTTCGAGATGCTGACCACCGGCCAGTTCATTGACGCCAGCCGAGCGCAGGCCATCGGATTGGTGAACCGCGTGGTGCCGCATGACGCGCTGGCCACGGAAACCGCTGCCCTGGCCGCGGTCGTGGCGGGCAAACTGGCCTCGGCCGTCAAGATCGGCAAATCCGCCTTTTATGACCAGATCGAGATGGATATTGACGCAGCCTACGGCTTTGCCGGCGACGTGATGGTGGAGAACATGCTGTGGCGCGACACCGAGGAAGGCATCAACGCCTTTCTGGAAAAGCGCCATCCCGACTGGACGCAATGACGCCTTGCGCGGTGCGGCGCTGATCCTTGCGTTATGGTCCGGCGCGGCGTGGGCGGGTTCTTTGTCCGTCCCCATGCCCGGGGCTGTTCTCGTGCCGCCGGATGCCTTTAGCAGTTACGCGGATGATCTGGTGCTGCTGGGCCGGGATCTGTTTCACGATCCGGTGCTGTCGGGCAATCGCAACATCGCCTGTGCCACATGCCACCATCCGCGTATGGCCTCTGGTGACAGCATGTCATTAAGCCTGGGCGAAGGCGCAACCGGGCTGGGACCGGCCCGGATACCGCGTCCCGACCAGATGCCGCAGGCCCGCATCGCCCGCAACGCGCCGGCACTGTGGAACCTCGGCGCGGCCGAATTCACCGTGATGTT
>JBGSJU010000348.1:0-4885 GCA_041741655.1 Rhodobacterales bacterium | reverse complement strand
GAGGCGGAAATCCTGCCCTATCTGGACTGCGCCCCGGGGGCGGTGGCGCGCGCCAAACGCTTGGCCGGGCGGCTGGGGTCCGGCATTTCGGACGCCGACATCCACCACACCATCGCCGAATTGGCCGCCTGCTGGGAGGGCGACGAGGCGCCCGAAGGCATCGCTGCCTTCTTCGCCCGCCGCAAACCACGCTGGCAGGCCGGCTAGATCCGGCCCGCGACGCCACCCCGCCGACAGAATCGCCCATTATCGCCACGCGCATGCCGATGCGTCCGCGGCCGCGTTCATGCTGCCGCGCAGCATCGGGCGCGGCGACCTCGCGCGTTTTGTCGCCTTTTTCTTTGGCATCGGTTTAGGTATGCCTTTGCACACAGGGAGATGCGCCATCTGCCGAA
Source organism: Rhodobacterales bacterium (assembly GCA_041741655.1). GTDB lineage: Bacteria > Pseudomonadota > Alphaproteobacteria > Rhodobacterales > Rhodobacteraceae > UBA9554. Next base: position 4,490 of record JBGSJU010000348.1, on the reverse strand, counting down.
AATCGAATGTGACCCGGCTTTGGTTGACCCGGAACAGGGGCAAGGTTAAACCTGTGACGCAACGCCAGCCGACCCTGCGCGCCCGCAGCGGAGGCATGAAAAGGAGCCCACCATGGACGACATGCTGCGGGAATACCTGCCGATCCTAGTCTTTCTTGGCATCGCCATTGCCATGGGTCTGGCCCTGATGGTTTCCGCGCTGGTGATCGCGGTGCGCAACCCGGATCCGGAAAAGGTCAGCGCCTATGAATGCGGCTTCAACGCCTTCGATGATGCGCGGATGAAGTTCGATGTGCGGTTCTATCTGGTGTCGATCCTGTTCATCATCTTTGACCTCGAAATCGCCATGCTGTTCCCGTGGGCCGTGGCGTTTCAGGACATTTCCATGACCGCCTTCTGGTCGATGATAGTTTTCCTGTCGGTGCTGGGCATCGGGTTTGCCTATGAATGGAAAAAGGGAGCGCTGGAATGGGAGTGATGGCGGGCACCAATACCGCAGGACCGGACCGCGAGGTAGCCACCCGCGCCCTGAACGCGGAACTGTCCGACAAGGGGTTCCTGCTGACCTCGACCGAGGACATCATCAACTGGGCCCGCATCGGGTCCTTGCACTGGATGACCTTCGGGCTGGCCTGTTGTGCAGTGGAAATGATGCACACGTCCATGCCGCGCTATGATCTGGAACGCTTCGGCACCGCGCCGCGTGCGTCCCCGCGTCAGTCGGACCTGATGATCGTCGCGGGCACGCTGACCAACAAGATGGCGCCGGCGCTGCGCAAGGTCTATGACCAGATGCCGGAACCGCGCTATGTGATCTCGATGGGGTCCTGCGCCAATGGCGGCGGCTATTACCACTACAGCTATTCCGTGGTGCGCGGCTGCGACCGGATCGTGCCGGTGGACATCTATGTGCCGGGCTGCCCACCGACCGCCGAGGCGCTGCTGTATGGGATCATGCAGTTGCAGCGCAAGATCCGCCGCACCGGGACGATCGCGCGCTAGGGTATTGTGATACGGCGGCGGATGCGCCCCGAAAGGATGGACGAGGATGACCGAGGCCCTGCAAGAGCTTGGCACCTATATCGCCGCCCGGCGCCCGGATTGCGTGCTGTCCTGGGTCGTGGCCGAGGGCGAGTTGACGATGGATGTGACGCCCTCGAACATCGAAGGCTTTGTCGAATTCCTGCGCAGCGATCCGACCTGCAGGTTTTCGTCGCTGATCGACATCACGGCCGTGGATTACCCCGACCGGGCCAAGCGGTTCGATGTGGTCTATCATTTCCTGTCGATGTACCGAAACCACCGCATCCGTCTGCGGGTCGCGCTGCGCGAGGATGATGTGCTGCGGTCGATCTGCGCGGTGCATCCATCGGCGAACTGGTTCGAACGCGAAGTGTTCGACATGTTCGGCATCCTGTTTTCCGGCCATCCCGATCTGCGCCGTATCCTGACCGACTACGGCTTTCGCGGTCATCCGCTGCGCAAGGATTTTCCCACCACCGGTTATGTCGAGGTGCGGTATGACGATGCGCAAAAGCGCGTGATCTATGAACCGGTGAACCTCGTGCAGGAATACCGCCAGTTCGATTTCCTCAGCCCGTGGGAAGGTGCGAAATACGTGCTGCCCGGGGATGAAAAAACCCGCGATGAAAAGAAGGCCGCGCCATGATCGAATTCCTGCTCTGGCTGGCGCTGACCGCCGCCACGATCATCCCGATGATGAAGTTGCTGCCGCATTTCGGCGTGGATGCGAAATGGGCGTTTGTCTGCGTCTTTCCGCTCGCCACGCTGGTGCTGCTGTGGATCATGGCCACCCGACTGCAAGCGATGGAGAAACGGTGATGAACCAGGCTGCCAAGGATCATCAGGACATGCTGCATCACGCCATCGCCTATTGCGAGGCGGTGTGGTTCGCGCGCACCGAGGTGTTCGCGGCGATGTGCCATGACCGGTTTCACATGACCCATGTGGATGCGGGCGCGCTTACAGCCTGGGACAAGTCATCCTTCCTGGCCCGTGTCGCGGCGCGCAAGCCGGCCGAAGGTCCGGCGTCCTACCAGATCAACGGCATCGATATCACGGGTGACATGGCGCGGGTGCATCTGTGGGTGGATGTGCCGGGGTTCCGTTATGAGGACCATCTGGGTTTCGTGAAAACCGCTGCGGGCTGGCAGTTGTTGACCAAGATATTCCGCACGGCGGCGCATCTGGACGCAAAAGGACAAGTGGCATGATGGACGGGTCCAACGAATTTCACGATGCGCTGACCGGCGAACAGCGCATCCGGAATTTCAACATAAACTTCGGCCCGCAACACCCTGCTGCGCATGGGGTTTTGCGTCTGATTCTGGAACTTGACGGCGAGATCGTCGAACGCTGCGACCCGCATATCGGATTGTTGCACCGCGGCACCGAAAAGCTGATGGAAAGCCGCACCTACCTGCAGAACCTGCCCTATTTCGACCGGTTGGATTATGTGGCGCCGATGAACCAGGAACATGCCTGGTGTCTGGCGATCGAAAAGCTGACCGGCACGGTGGTGCCGCGCCGCGCCAGCCTGATCCGCGTCTTGTTCTGCGAAATCGGCCGCATCCTGTCGCATCTGCTGAACGTCACCACACAGGCGATGGATGTCGGCGCGCTGACCCCGCCGCTGTGGGGGTTCGAGGAGCGCGAAAAGCTGATGGTGTTTTATGAACGCGCCTGCGGGGCGCGGCTGCATGCGGCCTAGTTCCGGCCCGGCGGCGTGCATCAGGATCTGCCGCCGGCGCTGATCGACGATATCGAGGCCTGGGCGGTCGCATTTCCGCGCCTGCTGGATGACATCGACGGCCTGCTGACCGAAAACCGCATCTTCAAGCAGCGCAATGTCGATATCGGTGTGGTCAGCGAACAGGATGTTCTGGATTGGGGATTTTCCGGCGTCATGGTGCGCGGGTCCGGTCTGGCATGGGATTTGCGCCGCGCCCAGCCCTATGAATGTTATGATGAATTTGACTTTCAGATCCCCGTCGGCACCGCGGGCGATTGTTATGACCGCTATCTGTGCCGGATGGCGGAAATGCGCGAAAGCACCCGCATCATCCATCAGGCGGTGACAAAGCTGCGCGAAACGCCCGGCGATGTTCTGGCGCGCGGCAAGCTCACGCCGCCGAAACGCGCCGAGATGAAACAGTCGATGGAGGCGCTGATCCATCACTTCAAGCTTTACACCGAAGGCTTCCGGGTGCCGGAAGGCGAGGTGTATGTGGCCGTCGAGGCGCCGAAGGGCGAATTCGGCGTCTATCTGGTGTCGGACGGCAGCAACAAACCTTACCGCACCAAGATCCGCGCGCCTGGTTTCCTGCATCTGCAGGCGATGGATTTTCTGGCGTCCGGCCATCAACTGGCGGATGTGTCGGCCATCATCGGATCGATGGATGTGGTGTTCGGGGAGATTGACCGGTGAAGAAACCATGGATGATCGCGGTGGCGCTGCCGCTGTTGACCAGTGTGTCCGGGTGTCTGGCCTTGGCACCGCAGGGTGTCGGGCCGGAGGGCATTGCGGCCTTCGACACCGCGGTGAAATCCGTGGGCTGCAACCTGATCGTCGAGGGCGACTATCTGGCCACCGAATTGCAGACCGGCATGACACGGCAACAGGTCGTGCAGATGATCAACTACAAGGTCGCGCTGCAACAGGCCAAGAAACGCCCCGAGGGCGGATTTACCTTTACCAGCGGCGCCTGCGCCACCTGAGCCGCGCGCCCGGAAAGAGATGACACGATGCTGAGACGCCTGCACCCCGAACAGCCGGACACATTCGCCTTTACCCCGGCCAATCAGGCCTGGGCGGCGGCGCAGATCACCAAGTATCCCGAAGGCCGGCAGGCGTCGGCGATCATCCCGCTGTTGTGGCGGGCGCAGGAACAGGAAGGCTGGCTGACCCGCCCCGCCATCGAACATGTGGCCCAGATGCTGGGCATGGCCTATATGCGCGCGCTGGAGGTGGCGACGTTCTATTTCATGTTTCACCTCGCACCCGTAGGTTCCGTGGCGCATGTACAGGTCTGCGGCACGCTGTCGTGCATGTTGTGCGGGGCCGAGGATCTGATTGCGGTCTGCAAGTCCCGCATCGCGCCAAAGGCGCATCAGTTGTCGCCGGATGGCCGGTTCAGCTGGGAAGAGGTCGAATGTCTGGGCGCCTGCGCCAATGCGCCGATGGCCCAGATCGGCAAGGATTATTACGAAGACCTGACGCCCGAAGGCCTGTCGGCGATGATCGACGCGATGGCGGCGGGGCAGGTTCCGGTGCCGGGGCCCCAGAACGGCCGCTATGCGGCGGAACCGGTGTCGGGGCTGACGTCCTTGCGCGAGTTTGAAAGCGGGCGGAACCAGTACAACGCCTCGGCGCAGCGCGCGGTGGATGTCGGCGATGGGCTGCGCCGCATCGATGGCACCGAAGTGCCGCTGCGCGCACCATGGCAAGGTCGCCGACGACCTGCCGATGG
>JBGSJU010000347.1:0-2738 GCA_041741655.1 Rhodobacterales bacterium | reverse complement strand
GCCGCCAGCGCCGCAACCAGCGCCAGACCGCGCATGCTCAGGGGCGCACTTGGGCGCAGACCGGCGCGTTGGCCGCCGGCGTGCCGCATTTATCCAGCACGAAAATGCCGTATTCCTCTTCGCTGGTGAACCCGTTCGGGTCGCCCTGTCCGTCGAACTGGGTCAGGCGAACCCCGCCTGCAACTCCCGCCGCATCGGTGCCGCCGAAAATCCCGGCATAATCGCCGATGTCCAGCGTGGTTATCCCGTCATATTCCACCCGTTCGCCGGCAAATTGACCGGTCGAATCGATATCGGTGGCGATCAGCACCACATCGGGCAGGGCAAAGACGCCGGGATTGCCGCGGAAATCACGGTTGTAAACCGCGCCGTTCACCTGATTATCGGCAAAATCCACGTTCAGGAAAATCTCACCGTCCACGATGACGGGGGCGCCGGGGATCACCGCCGGGTCCGTGCCGGGGTCAGGCGGCAACAGCGGGTCGTTGGTCTGGATATTGGTCAGGCCGACATATTGGCCGGCATAGCTGACCAGACCCTGGTTCTGGTCATTGACCGGCGGCGGATCGAACGCACCGGTGCGCGAAAAGGACGTGCCGCCGAAATAACGGTTGAACTGCCCGCCGGTCACGGCGACCACGCCACGCGCACCGCCGGCCGTCTGCCGCGCAAAGGCGATGGCTGGGCGGTCCAGCGGGTCGCTTTGGGTGGTATAGGCCTGATAGAATACGCCGGCGGCGTTCGTGACATCATAGGCAGGGTTGCGCGTGTAGGTCGCGCTGTAATCGGTATTGTCCAGCCCGACGCCAGACACGATCAGGGTCTGGGCCGTGGGGTTAAAGGTAACGCTGTCCACATCGCCCCGCACGGCCGCCGGTGCGGTGCTGTCGGGATCCGGAGGGGTGGTCCCGGGATCGGTGGCGGTATCAAACGGATTGCCATCGCCGCAAGCGGCAAGCGACAGGGCCAAGCCCAGCAAGATCGGGAAACGAATACGCACTGCTCTGCCCCGTTCGGGTTTCATTTAGCGTCAAGAATCAAGGTCTGTTGCCGAATTGTCAACGAAAGACCGCCGCTGCCGGATGAAAGCCGCCAGACTGTTGCACCTCGCGCACCTTGCCGCGGCCCGCGCAATGCGGTGTCGCGATTGCAAAAACGCAATATACAGTAGCGGCGACTCGCAGAACCGCAGGGGGACCACAACATGCCGCTATCGCCCGAACAGCTTGCCGAAATCGCGGCCGAACGCAGCGCGGCGCGTCCGACGTTGCGCGCCACCGCGCCCGGGATGGAGGCGCATTTGTACACTGCGCAACCGGTGCTGGATCATGGGTTCGTCCGCGTGGTCGACTACATGGGCGATGATGCCGCGATCTGTCAGGCGGCGCGCGTCAGCTATGGCAAGGGCACCAAGTCGGTACAGAACGACGCGGGCCTGATCCGCTACCTGATGCGGCACTGGCATTCGACGCCGTTCGAGATGTGCGAGATCAAGCTGCACGTCAAACTGCCGGTGTTCGTCGCGCGGCAATGGATCCGCCACCGCACCGCCAATGTGAACGAATATTCCGCGCGCTATTCGATCCTAGACCGCGAGTTTTACATCCCCGCGCCAGATGCGCTGGCCGCGCAATCGGTGGTGAACAATCAAGGCCGGGGGGCGATGCTGGAAGGTGACGAGGCGGCGCGGGTGCTGCGCCTGCTGACTGAAGATTCCAACCGCGCCTATGACAATTACGAGGCGATGATTTCGCAAGATGGCCAACAGGGGCTGGCGCGCGAACTGGCGCGGATGAACCTGCCCGCCAATATCTACACCCAGTGGTATTGGAAAACCGATCTGCATAATCTGTTGCATTTCCTGCGGTTGCGCGCCGATGCGCATGCCCAGTACGAAATCCGCGTCTATGCCGAAGCGATCTGCCGGATCGTCGCGGACTGGGTGCCGCTGACATGGGCGGCGTTTGATGATTACCGCCTTGGCGGGGCGGCGCTATCGCGCACCGGGCTGGATTGCATCCGCCGGATGCTGGCCGGCGAGGCGGTGGACGAGGCGAATTGCGGCATGTCCAAAGGCGAATGGCGCGAATTCCGCGCGCTGCTGGACGCGGGCGACGCAAAGTAAACCGCCGACGCACTAGATTTTCAGCCCGCTCGCCCTCACTACTGCGTTACACACGCGGTGCAGGAGGCGGCGATGCAACTGACGGTGAACGGAACCCTGCATCAGGTGGATGTCGAGGATGACATGCCGCTGTTGTGGGTCTTGCGCGATGTGCTGCACATCCACGGGCCGAAATACGGCTGTGGCATTGCGCAATGCGGCGCCTGCACGGTGCATGTCGCGGGCGTCGCGGTGCGATCCTGTTCGTTGCCCGTGGGCGCGGTCGATGGCCCGGTGACGACGATCGAAGGGTTGGGCACGCCCGATGCCCTGCATGCGGTGCAGGCGGCCTGGGTCACGCATCAGGTGGCGCAATGCGGCTATTGCCAGTCGGGGCAGATCATGCAGGCGGCGGCGCTGCTGGCGGAAACGCCGGACCCCACCGATGCCGATATCGATGCGGCGCTGGAGGGCAACCTGTGCCGCTGCGGCACCTACCCGCGCATCCGCCTGGCCGTGAAGACGGCGGCGCAAAAACTCAAGGGAGCCTGACATGGGAAAAGTTGCCACCATTGCCCGGCGCACCTTTCTGATCGGTACGGCCGCCGTGGTCGGCGGTGTGGCCATTGGGTAC
>JBGSJU010000346.1:0-3199 GCA_041741655.1 Rhodobacterales bacterium | reverse complement strand
GGAGGCGGTGATATTCATGTCGTCCGCTGCCTTACGGATCGACCCCGCCCGCATCACCGCCATCGACAGCATCAGATCGGGGGTTTCCTCGGCCCCCAGCGCCAGCGCATCGGCCAGCACCAGCCGCCCTTCGGCGTCGGTATTGTTGATTTCCACCGTCAGGCCATTGCGGGCCGTCAGGATGTCCTGCGGGCGGAACGCATTGGCCGATATGGCGTTTTCCACCGCCGGGATCAGCACACGCAACCGCACCGGCAGGTGCAGCGCCATGATCATATGCGCCAAACCCAGCACGGTGGCCGCCCCGCCCATGTCCTTTTTCATCAGGCCCATCGACGTGGCGGGCTTGATATCCAGCCCGCCGGTGTCGAAACACACGCCCTTGCCGACCAGTGTCAGGCGCGGGCCAGAGCTGCCCCAGCGCAGGTCCAAAAGCCGCGGCGGCACGGCAGCGGCCCGGCCAACGGCATGGATCATCGGGAAATTCTGCGCCAGCAGGTCATCACCGACGATGGCCGCAAAGGCGGCACCGTGCTGGGCGGCCAACGCCTGTGTCGCCGCCTGCAACGCATCCGGCCCCATGTCATTCGTCGGCGTGTTGATCAGGTCGCGCGTCAGGCATTCGGCCGCCGCCATGACCTCGATGCGACGGGCATCGACACCATCCGGCGCGACCAGCCGCGCGGTGGCGGAGCTTTGTGCGCGATAGCGGTCAAAGGCATAGGCGGTCAGCAGACAGCCGAGCGCCTCTTCGGTCGCAGCCCCGGGTGGCAGTCCGGACGCAATCCGCCAAACCCCGCCCGGCAATGTGGCAAAGGCGCCGGCCAAGGCAAACCGGCCCCGCGCCCGCTGTGCCGCCGTGCCATAGCCCGCCAAGGCACCGATGATCTGCCCATCCGGTCCCGGCAACAGGCACGATTTGCCGATCCCCGGCGCAAAACCGGTGGCCTTAACCCAGGCACGGGCTGTCGCTGGCAGGCTGGCCAATGTTGCGTCCAACGTGTCGGGTGTAACCAGATGCAGCGGCGACGCATCCGTTCCCGCATCTGCAAAGCGTGGCGCGATGGCCATGGTTGCCCCCTTGTTCCCAGCGCGATCAGCGTAACCCAGCCATCGGCGCCCGCAAGACCCGTTTGCACGATCGGGTGCACGATCAGGTGCAGGATCGGGTCCAGAACGGGTGCAGGATCAGACCGACAAGTCTTGCAGATCCCAGACCGCGAACAGTGACCGTTCCCCGACCCGTACCAGGCGCGCCAACACCGCGCCAAGCGCAACCGCATCGCCCGTGTCGATACAGGCGGTCACGTCGCGCGCCACACGGGCCAGCAGATGCATGCCGACCTGATCCGAAATGGCGACCAGCGACCGCGCGTTCTTGCGCAGGCCGACCTGATCGCCGTTGCGATATTGCTGGTCGGCGTAGCCCAGCCGCGCCGCCAGTTCCTCGATCGCGCGGCACACCACATCTTCTGCGCCGCGCTCCCCCAGCTGGGCATACAAATGCCCCAGCCTGTCCGCGTCCACGCGGACGAATTCCGTCGTTTGCAATACGCTAACCCGTTCCAATGTCTCACCCTTCCACTTCGGCCCCCACGGCCCGACATGACAATGCGGCCCAAACCCTTCCCAAATCCTTGCTGTTTTCCTGTCGGGCGCCCTTGTTTTCCGGGCAAGTTTCGGCAAATACCGTCAAGTTGCCGCGCGAGGACCCGATGATCGACGCCAGACCCCTGCCCAGCTATCTGGTCCAACGCTATCAGGGCTGGAAAGCGACGACCTATCAGGAAAACCAGTCGTGGTATCGCCGTCTGGCCGACAACGGCCAGCATCCGCGCGCCATGGTGATTTCCTGCTGCGACTCGCGCGTGCATGTCACGTCGATCTTCGGGGCGGATCAGGGCGAATTCTTCATCCATCGCAACATCGCCAATCTGGTGCCGCCGCACAAACCCGACGGGTTGCAGCATGGCACCTCGGCGGCGGTAGAATATGCGGTGATGGCGTTGAAGGTGGCGCATCTGATCGTGCTGGGCCATTCGTCGTGCGGGGGCGTGCAGGGGTGCCATGCGATGTGCACCGGGGCGGCACCCGAGCTGGAAGAAAAGACATCCTTCGTCGGGCGCTGGATGGATATCCTGCGGCCCGGGTTCGACCGGATCAAGGACTTGGCCCTGCCCGACCAGCAGCGCGCGCTGGAACGGCAGGCGGTGCTGGTCAGTCTGGAAAACCTGCTGACCTTTCCGTTTGTGCGCGATGCGGTCGAAACCGGCCGCCTGACCCTGCATGGGCTATGGACCGATATCGGCGAGGGATCGCTGGAATGGTTCGACCCGGCCTTGGGCGAATTCCGCAAGGTCTGAAAGATATTGCGTGATCCGGGTCTTGTCCGGCAACCCACGGTGCCCATATCCGCGCGAACCTGACGGAGCCGCCATGCTGGACCTTGCCGCCGCCAACCTGTTGTCGCCCATGGTGCTGTGTTTCGGTCTTGGCCTGTTGGCGGCGCTGCTGCGATCCGACCTGACTATCCCCGAGGCGGTGGCCAAGGGCATGTCGATCTACCTGCTGTTCGCCATCGGCTTCAAGGGCGGGGTGGCCGTGGCGGAAAACGGCATCGACCTTGCGCTGGGGCTGGCCATCGGGGCGGGGGTGGTGCTGTCGTTCGGCATGCCCCTGATCGCCTTCGGGCTGCTCCGGCGGCTGTCGGGCCTGTCGGTGCTGGATGCGGCGGCGGTGGCGGCGCATTACGGCTCGATTTCCATCGTGACCTTCGTGGCCGGCACCTCGGTGGCCGAGGCGGCAGGGCTGCGCCCCGAAGGATACATGGTCGCCGTCGCCGCCGCCATGGAGGCGCCTGCGATCCTGTCCGCGCTGTGGCTGGTGGCGCGCAATGGTCAGGGCCGGGCGATGGAACCGGACCTCATGCGGGAAATCCTGTTGAACGGGTCCATCGTGCTGCTGGTCGGGTCGTTCTTGATCGGTTGGATCACCGGGCCGGCGGGCCTGACCGAGATATCCGCCTTCATCACCGCGCCATTCAAGGGCGTGCTATGCCTGTTCCTGCTGGATATGGGGTTGGTCGCGGGGCGCGGATTGCGCGCGAACCGGCAGGGCGGCGGCAAGGGGCTGGACCGTGGCGCCATCACCTTTGCGCTGATCATGCCGCTGATCGGCGGGGCGCTTGGAGCACTGGCGG
>JBGSJU010000345.1:0-8415 GCA_041741655.1 Rhodobacterales bacterium | reverse complement strand
GCCGGCGCCGGCCCAGCCGACGCTGCACAGCGTCCGTGCCAAGCCGCTGATCGCGGCACCGGCGGGCGGCTTTGCCGAATTTGCCGATCAGGTCGGGGCGCAATCGCTGTCGGATGTGCTGGAAGCCGCGGCGTCCTATCTGGCGTTCGTCGAAGGCCAGGATGCGTTTTCGCGCCCGCAGTTGATGACCAAGGTACGCCAGCTGGGCGGGGCCGAGTACAGCCGCGAGGACGGGTTGCGGTCGTTCGGGATGCTGCTGCGCGCCGGCAAGATCGAGAAACTGAAAGGCGGACGTTTTACCGTATCCGATCGGATCGGGTTCCGTCCGGACGACCGCGAAGCGGGGTGAGTTGATCGGCGGACTGCGCGCGGCGGGCCTTTGCCTGCGACACATGCGCGGGCTGGTGGTCAGACCCTGATCCCACCAAATGGTGCCCGCGGCCGGATTCGAACCGGCATGGCCAAGGCCTAGGGATTTTAAGTCCCCTGTGTCTACCGTTCCACCACGCGGGCACGCGCCGTTCTGAATGCCCGATCCGGCGCCGGATGAAAAGCGGTCAGCGGGCGGCGGTCAGGTCTGGTGCGGATAGTGTTCCCAGATGCAACTGGCCATCATCGGTCAGGCGGCAGGCGGCTCCGGCGGTCAGCATGGCCGCGAACCGGTCATCCCGCGCCATCAATTCCTGCGGACAAGCCATGCGCGTTGCGGCCATCGGTCCTGCGCGAAGCACGCCATGCGCCAGCGTATACTCGCCGATCATCCGGTTGCAGCCAAGCGCGGCAGACACGCGGGTACCCATGACAAAGGCGATCTCGGCCCGTTCCGTCAGGGTGTCGGGCCCGAATGTCAGAACGCGCCAGACACCTTCCAGACCTTCGGGCGTGCAATCGCTGGCCATGGCGGGCCCGGCGAACAGCCCGCAGGCCAGTGCCGGCAACAGGTATTTTGCAGTCAGATTTTTCCAGTCGCGCATCACAGATCCTTGCCACGCAGTTTTTCCAACAGAATACGTTCCGGCATCCAGCGATTCTTTCGCAGGGCCAATTCAAGGGCCGCGCGCCCTTCGGCCTCGCGGCCCAGCCCCAGCAACGTCAACCCGCGCCCCGAAAGTGCCGCCAGATGGCGCGGATCCAGCGCCAGCGCGCGATCCAGCCCGGTCAGAGCCCCGGCAAAATCCTCGGCCTGAAACGCCACAAAGGCGCGCTGGTTCCAACCCTCGGCCCAGTCCGGGCAATAGGTTGTCAGCCCATCCAGCACCTTGGCCGCCAGCAGCAATTCGCCGCGCTGCATCAGGCCCATGCCGCGATCCAGCATGGCGCCCGCCGTGTCATCAGGCGCTTCGGTCCACAGCACCCAGAGCGCGTTCATGTGCCCGCGCGCGGTGACCTCGTCGGGGGCCGACTGCAATTGTGCCAGCAGTCGTTCCTCGGCCAGCCGGATATCGGGCGCGGCCGGGCAGGTGTCGGCCCGGACGGAGGTGGCGGTCAACAGCAGAAGGGCGAGCAGGATGCGCATGTCCAAAGGATGGCATGCCGCACGCACAGGTCAAGCGGGGGATTGACGGCGGGCAGGTTGCCGGGACAGGTTATCGGCATGCTGCCCATTCGCGATCATAACCCGTCCCGCCATCCCGCCTATGTCACATGGGTGTTGATTGCCGCGAACATCGGCATTTTCCTGTCCTATTGGCCGTTGTTTCAGGACGAGGTGGCGCTGAACGCGTTTTTCGGTCGCTATGCGCTGTTTCCGGCGGCGGTGACGGTCAACGGCGAATTCGGCGGGTTGATCTCGTCGATGTTCCTGCATGGCGGGCTGATGCATCTGGCCGGCAACATGCTGTTCCTGTGGATTTTCGGCGACAATCTGGAAGACGAGATGGGGCACATCGGCTTTCTGGTCTTCTATCTGGCCGCCGGGGTTGCGGCAGGATTGACGCATGTGGTGGCCGACCCGGGGTCCGATGTGCCGACCGTTGGCGCGTCGGGCGCGATTGCGGGCGTGATGGGGGGCTATCTGCTGCTGTTCCCGCGGGCCAAGTTGGATATCCTGCTGATCCTGATCATCTTTTTCCGGATTTTTCCGGTTCCGGCATGGGTCATGCTGGGCATCTGGTTCGGCCTGCAATTGGTGGGCGGGTTCGGCGCGCAGACCGACACCGACGGCGTCGCCTATTGGGCGCATGCGGGCGGGTTCTTGGCGGGGCTGGTGCTGGCACTGCCCATATTCCTGCGGTTGGGGGGAACGACGTTCTGGTCCCGCACCGACGGCCACCCGCCGCACCCGCCGGCAACCTATCCCGATGCCATCATGGGTGTGCCCCCGGCCGGGCGGCGGCGCGGCTGAGCTTTACGGCCGCGCGCGCACGATCTCGGCAAAGCTGTTGAAGATGTTGCTGTTGGCGGCGACGATATCGCCATGTTCGACCGGGTTGTGGCCGTCGCGGATCGGGCCGACCAGACCGCCCGCCTCGGTCACCAGCAACAGGCCGGCAGCAAGGTCCCAAGGTTGCAATTCGCGTTCCCAGAACCCGTCATAGCGCCCGGCGGCCACATAGGCCAGATCCAATGCCGCCGACCCCCAGCGCCGCACACCGGCGCAAACGGGCATCAGGCGCGCCAGATCCTGCAAGGTGGCAGGCAGGGTGCGCTTGGCGGCAAAGGGAATGCCGGTGGCAAAGATCGCCTCGATCATCTTGTGCCGGCCCGACACCCGCAGGCGTTTGGAATCGTTCATCCACGCCCCGGCACCCTTTTCGGCATAGAACATCTCGTCCTTGGCCGCGTCGAACACCACACCCGCAACGATCTGGCCCTTGTGTTCCAGCGCGATCGACACCGCCCAATGCGGCAGGCCGTGCAGGAAGTTCGTCGTGCCATCCAGCGGATCGACGATCCACCGCCGGGTCGGGTCCTCACCGGCGATTTCGGCGCTTTCCTCGGCGCACCAGCCATAGGTCGGGCGCGCGCCCATCAGTTCCTCTTTCAGGATCTTTTCGGCGGCGATATCGGCCTTGGACACGAAATCGCCGGCGCCCTTCATCGACACTTGCAGGTTCTCGACCTCGCGGAAATCCTTGACCAGCGATTTGCCGGCCTTGCGGGCGGCCTTGAGCATGATGTTGAGGTTGGCGCTGCCCTGCATCGACGGGACTCCGGTTCTGGCGGTCAGAGATGAAGATCAAGGCGCGGCCTTACACCGGGGGCGCGCGGATGCCAAGCAGGGTTTGCCCGTGGCGACAGGCCCGACGGCAACCGGGCAGCAACCGTGTGGTTGCCGGGGGCGGGCAACGCCGCTATCCCGGCGTGACAAGGACAGGGCTGGGGGCGGATGATGCAGTGGAAACCGGCGGCCATGCTGATGATCGCGCTGGCCGGCTGTGCGGCCCCCGCGCCACAAGCCCCGGACAGCGCGGTATTTCGCGCCGCGGGAGCGGCGTTTTCATCCTCGACCCGGTTTGACGCCCAACGGATGACCGGCGACTGGCGCGTCGTGGCGGCTTTCGCGTCGCGGCCGGGGCAACTGCCGCCCGTCGTGCTGTCGCTGGCCGAAACGCCCGGCGGGCTAATGGTCACACAGGGCGGGTGGATGATGCCTGCCGGGCGGTATCTCGTGACCGGACCGGGGCGGCTGATCCGCGACCCGGCGTCGGGCGTGCAGGGACCCGAGGTCTGGGTGATCTGGGTCGATGACGATTTCCGGACGGCCGTGCTGGGATCGCCCGACGGGCGGCTGGGGTGGATCATGGATCGCGCCCGCATCAGCCCGGACCGATTGCGCGCGGCGCGCGACATCCTGCAATGGCAAGGCTACGATCTGGCGCGTTTGCGCAGCATGGCCGAGTGAGGCCACAGCACGGCTCGCATGAAAAGCGACATGTCCTGTCGCGTCAGGGCAACAGGTTCGCGCGCGGCCATGGTTTTCTGATCCTTACCGCAGCAACGGAGCCTGAAATGGCAGACACCTACGACGAGATGCCCGCGACGCAGACCCGCAAGGCCGCCGGACGCGGGGCCGGGCGGTCTGGTGGGCGGGCGGGCCATGCGGCGCGGCGTGGCACGGCCACCATCGAACAGATGTCGTGGCGGTTGCCGATCAACCATGACCGCCCGACCGAACCGATGCCGCCCGAAGGCGTGCAGGCGATCCACAACGGCGCGATGCGTATCCTTGAAGATATCGGCATCGAATTCCTGAACGAAGAAGCGATTGCGCTGTTCCGGCAGGCGGGGTGCACCGTGAACGGCACCAACGTGCGGATGGGCCGTGAGTGGGTGATGGAAATGCTGGCGCACGCGCCCGCGCAATTCGACATCACGCCGCGCAATCCGGATCGCCGCATCACGCTGGGCGGCAAGCATATCCTGTTCGGCAACGTATCCTCGCCGCCGAATTACCATGACCTTGAAATTGGCCGCAAGGTGGCGGGCACGCGGGCGCAATGCCAGAACCTGCTGAAACTGACGCAATATTTCAACTGCATCCATTTCGCGGGCGGCTATCCGGTGGAACCCGTCGATGTGCATGCGTCGGTGCGGCATCTGGACGTTCTGTTCGACAAGCTGACGATCTGCGACAAGGTGGTGCATGCCTATTCGCTGGGCCGCGAGCGGGTCGAGGATGTGATGGAGATGGTGCGCATCGCGGGCGGGCTGAGCCATGACGAATTCGACGCCCGCCCGCATATGTACACCAACATCAACTCCACCTCGCCCCTGAAACATGACCAGCCAATGATCGACGGCTGCCTGCGGCTGGCGCGGCGGGGGCAGGCTATCGTGGTCACGCCGTTCACGCTCGCGGGGGCGATGGCACCGGTGACGATGGCGGGCGCCGTCACGTTGTCGATTGCCGAAGCCCTCAGCGCGATTGCCCTGTTCCAGCATGTCCGCCCTGGCATCCCCTGCATGATCGGCACCTTCACGTCGAACGTGGACATGAAATCCGGCGCGCCGGCGTTCGGCACACCGGAATACATGCGCGCCACGCAGATGACCGGGCAGATGGCGCGGTTCTACGGCCTGCCGATGCGCGCGTCGGGCGTCTGTGCCGCCAATGTGCCAGATGGGCAGGCGATGTGGGAAACCTCGAACAGCCTATGGTCGGCGGTGCAGTCGGGCACGCATATGGTCTATCACGCGGCGGGTTGGCTGGAGGGCGGGCTGATCGCGTCGCCCGAGAAGTTCATCATGGATTGCGAAGTGATCCAGATGATCCAGCGATATATGGAACCCGCGATCTGGGCGACGGGCCCCGAAGACATTGCCATCGACGCCATCCGCGAGGTCGGCCCGTCGGGGCATTATTTCGGCATCCAGCACACCCAGGACCGGTATCAGACCGCGTTCTACCAGCCCTTCGTCAGTGACTGGCGCAACTATGAAGCGTGGGAGGCTGCCGGGTCGGTCTGGACCGCGGAGCGCGCGCACCGGGTGTTCAAGGATATCATCGCCGGGTTCGAGGAACCGCCGATGGATGCCGGCATCCGCGATGAGCTGGCCGATTTCGTCGCCCGCCGCAAATCCGAAGGTGGTGCGCCGACCGATTTCTGATGCGCGGCAGCGGGGCGCGGCGGGCCAATTTCCCGCCGATTTGATCTGTTGAGGCCCCATTAACCGCCAAGGTCCATGCTGTTCCGGCAACAGGACATTTGGATGGACGGGGCGCAGCATGCATGGCCTGATCAACCGCGCAATTCAGGATTTCGCGTGCGACAGCTATGGCGACCCGATCTGGTCTGCCATCGTGCGGCGGGCGGGGTTCGATTTCACCGCGTTCGAACCGATGCTGACCTATGAGGACGGACTGACCGAACAGCTGGTCGCTGCGGTCGCGGCCGAACTGGGCCGCCGCCGGTCAGAGGTGCTGGAGGATATCGGGCACTACCTTGTCACTCACGCCCGCGTCGCGCCGTTGCGGCGGTTGTTGCGGTTCGGCGGGGTGGATTTCGTCGATTTCCTGCACACGCTGGACGATCTGCCCGATTGGGCGCGGCTGGCGGTGGACGATCTGGTGCTGCCCGGTATCGCGCTGCACAGCGACGGGCCGAATGAATATCGCCTGGTGCTGACCGGGGCGCCGCGCGGATCGGGTCATGCGGTGGTCGGCATGTTGCGGGCAATGGCGGATGATTATGGCGCGCTGGTGCTGCTGGACTATGCCGCATCGCAGGACGGGATCGAAACGGTGGCCATCCGGCTGCTGGACGCCGCCCATGCCGAAGGGCGCCGATTCAGCCTCGCCTCCGGGGGCTGAGCCATGACCATGGTCTATCGCGACAGGCTGGGGCGGCAGGTGCTGGATGAATTTTGCCCGCTGCATGTCGAAATCGGGCCGGACGGCCTGATCCGGCATGCCGGGCCGACCTTTGCCCGTCTGGTGCCGCAGCCGCTTGGCCGCCGGTTTGCCGAGGTGATCACCGTGCAGCGCCCGCAAACGGCGACCGACATGGCGGGGTTGCGTCAACTTGCGGGGGTCAAGCTGCATCTGGCGCTGTGCGCCCCGCCGGGGACCGGCCTGAAAGGCGTGCTGGTGCCGCTGCCCGATGGCGGCGCTGTGGTGAACCTGTCCTTCGGCATTTCGGTGGTCGCTGCGGTGCGCGATTTCGCCCTGACCGCGGCGGATTTCGCCGCCACCGATCTGGCGATCGAAATGCTGTATCTGATCGAGGCGAAATCTGCGGCCATGGCGGCCACGCGCCGGCTGAACCACCGCCTGCAAGGCGCCATGATCGCCGCCGAGGAACAGGCCTATTCCGATGCGTTGACCGGTCTGGCCAACCGCCGTGCGCTGGACCGGCTGTTCGCGCGGCTGGACATGTCGCGCACGCCCTTTGCGCTGATGCATCTGGACCTCGATTATTTCAAGCAGGTGAACGACAGCGCGGGCCATGCGGCGGGTGACCATGTCCTGCGCTGCGTTGCCACGGTGCTGACGGCCGCAATCCGGCAGGGTGACGCGGCGCTCCGGATCGGCGGTGATGAATTCATGCTGCTGCTACCCGGCCTGATCCGGCCCGACCGGATCGCCGACGTGGCGCAGCGGATCATCGCCCGGCTGGAAGATCCCATCGCCTGGGACAATCGGATGCTGCATATTTCGGCCAGCGCGGGCAGTGCGGTGTGGTCTGCCGATGCCGCGCTGGAACAGGACCGGCTGGTGCATACCGCCGACCTTGCGCTCTATGCCGCGAAACGCGCCGGTCGCGGGCGGCATGTGCTGCACCGCCCGCAATTTGCCCTGCCGGACGGCCCGTCGCACCCCGACGCGCAAGCGGCGGAATAGGGGTGGCGCTTGCCTTTTGCCGCGCCCTGCGGTTCGGTGCAGCAAAAGGAGACGCGCATGCCCGCCACAATCCATGTCCTGAACGGCCCGAACCTGAACCTGCTGGGTCAGCGCCAGCCCGAGATTTACGGCCGCGACACGCTGGACGATGTGGCGACGCTCTGCGCGGCGACCGCGTCCTATCTGGGGTTGGCGGTCGTGTTCCGGCAATCGAACCACGAAGGCCAGATCGTGGACTGGATCCATGACGCGCGCCTGTCCGCCCAAGGCATCGTGATCAACCCTGCCGCCTACACGCATACCTCGGTGGCCATCCTTGACGCGTTGCAGGCCTTCGATGGTCCGGTGATCGAGGTGCATGTGTCGAACGTGCACAAACGCGAGGCGTTCCGGCATCATTCCTTCGTGTCCATGCGCGCGGATGGCGTGATCGCGGGCTGTGGCGTGCAAGGCTATGATCTGGCGCTGCGCCGCATCGCGACGCTTCTGGCCTAGCGGATCAGGCGGCCCGACAGGTCGGAAAGCCGCCGCGCGCCGATCTGGCCCATGTTGCTGAGGATATCCTTTTGCAGCATCTCGATCAGATGCGGCGGGCCTTGGTCGCCCAAAGCGGCCAGCGCATAATGCCACGCCCGGCCCAGCATCACGAAATCCGCCCCCAGCGCCAGCGCACGCAGGATGTCCAGCCCGCCCTCGATGCCGCTGTCCATGATGATCGGCAGGCGCGTTTCCGCCCGGATCGCGGGCAGGGCATCGATGGTCGCAGGCGCACCGTCGAACTGACGGCCGGCATGGTTCGACACCCAAATCGCGTCCACGCCCGCCTTTTCCAAAGGTGCGGCATCGCGCGCATCCAGCACGCCCTTGACCAGCAAGGGCCCGTCCCAATTGTCGCGCAACCAGTGCAGATAGTCCCAGTCCGGCGAGGTGCGCAGCATGTAGCCGACATGTTCGGTGGACGATAACCCGGTAACCTTGGCCGCATATTGGTCGATCAGCCGCATCCGGGGCATGCCTAGTCGGGCGGTTTCGATGGCCCATGCCGGACAGCGCGCCACCTGCAGCAGCAGGCGCGGCGTCAGGCGCGGTGGCGAGGTGATGCCCGACCGCGTCTGGCGTTCACGGCGGCTGGC
>JBGSJU010000344.1:0-3411 GCA_041741655.1 Rhodobacterales bacterium | reverse complement strand
GCAGGGCACGGTGCGCGCGCAACTGACCCGCATCTATGCCAAGGCGGGTGTGACGGGCCGCGCGCAATTTGCGGCGTGGTTCGTCGAGGACCTGTTGCAGGACCCGGTGTCGCCGCCAGTCTGAGCCGGGCCAGTTGAACCTTCCCAGCCCGACCGGCCCGGCTTGCCCCGCCCCCGCATCCCCGTTAACAGGTTCCAAACCCCGAACCGGAGCCGTCCCATGCGCCTGTCCCGCTATTTCCTGCCCGTGCTGAAGGAAAACCCCGCCGAGGCGCAGATCGTCTCGCACCGCTACATGCTGCGGGCGGGGATGATCAAGCAGCAGGCGGCGGGGATCTATTCATGGCTGCCGCTGGGCTACCGCGTGCTGAAACGCATCGAACAGATCGTGCACGAGGAGCAGATCCGCGCGGGCCATATCCCGCTGTTGATGCCGACGCTGCAACCCGCGGATCTGTGGCGCGAATCCGGCCGCTATGACGATTACGGGCAGGAAATGCTGCGCATCAAGGACCGGCATGACCGCGACATGCTGTATGGGCCCACCAACGAGGAAATGATCACCGACATCTTCCGCGCGCATGTCGGGTCCTACAAGGACCTGCCGCTGACGCTGTATCACATCCAATGGAAATTCCGCGACGAGGTGCGGCCCCGGTTCGGTGTGATGCGGGGGCGCGAGTTCCTGATGAAGGACGGCTATAACTTTGATCTGGACCGCGACGCGGCGATCCATGCCTATAACCGCCACATGGTCAGCTATCTGCGCACCTACGAACGCATGGGTCTGACCGCCATTCCGATGCGCGCTGCGTCCGGCCCCATCGGCGGCGACAACACGCATGAATTCCTTGTGCTGGCGCAGACCGGCGAGTCGGAAGTGTTCTACGACGACCGCGTCACCGCGTTGAAACTGGGTGCGCGTGACATCGACTATGATGACCGGGGTGCGGTGGCGTCGGTGTGTCAGGAATTCACCACGCTGTATGCGCGCACCGATGAAACCCACGACGCCGCCGTGTTTGACGCGGTGCCAGAGGCGCACCGCAAGGTCGGGCGCGGCATCGAGGTGGGGCAGATTTTCTATTTCGGCACCAAGTATTCCGAGGCGATGGGGGCCACGGTCGTGACACCCGACGGGTCCCGCGTGCCGGTGGAAATGGGCTCGCACGGCATCGGCGTGTCGCGCCTGTTGGGTGCGATCATCGAGGCCAGCCATGATGACAAGGGCATCATCTGGCCTGAAGGTGTGACCCCGTTCAAGGCCGGCATCGTCAATTTGAAACAGGGCGATGCGGGCACGGATGCGGCCTGTGACACCATCTACAAGGCGCTGGCGGCCAAAGGGCTGGAATGTCTGTATGACGACCGCGACGAACGCGCAGGGGCGAAATTCGCCACCATGGACCTGATCGGCCTGCCATGGCGGATCACCGTGGGGCCGCGCGGATTGGCCAATGGCATGGTGGAACTGACGTCGCGCCGTACCGGCGACAGCGTGGAAATGACCCCAGACGCCGCCGTGGCGCGGATTGTCGAGATTTACGCGGCGCATCCGTAACCCGCGCTGATCGGGCGGGTTCTGACACTGACAGGCCTTGGGGTGTGGTGCGCGCTGCGGTGGCGGATGGGCGCCACCGGTGCGACGCCGGCTTGACGCCCACCCATGCGCGCCGCAAGGTCCGCCCGATTTCAGGAGACACCGATGCCCGCAAGCCCGCCGCCTTTTGCGGCCTTTGAATGGATGATCGCCTGGCGCTATCTGCGCGCCAAACGCGCCGAGGGCGGCGTCAGCGTGATGACCTGGATTTCGCTGATCGGCATCACGCTGGCGGTCTTCGCGCTGATCGCGACGCTGGCGGTGCGGTCGGGGTTCCGGGCGGAATTCGTCGATACCATTCTGGGCGCCAATGCCCATGTCACGGTCTTTGCCATCGGGCAGGTGGATGGCGTGACCGGGCGGCTTGACCGCACCATGGCCGATTATGACGCGGTGGCGGCCCGGTTGGCCGCCGTGCCGGGCGTGACCCGGGCTGCCCCCCTGATCCGGGGTCAGGTGATGGCCAATGCGCAGGGCCGCAACACCGGCGTCGAGGTTTACGGCATCACGCGGCAGGATCTGGAAACCATTCCACGTGTGGGGACGGGCGCCAATGCGCAGGGCGATCTGACCCGGTTCGATCAGGGCGTCGCCATCGGATCGGGTATCGCGCGCGAACTGGGGCTGGCCTTGGGCGACCGCATCCGCATCATCTCGCCCGATGGGGTGAAAACCGCCTTCGGCACCTCGCCGCGCGTGAAAGCCTATGAGGTGGTCTATGTGTTCACCGCCGGGCGCTATGACATCGACCGCACCCGCATCTACATGCCGCTGACTGAAGCGCAGAGCTATTTCAACCGCGAGGGCCGCGCCGACGAGATCGAGGTGATGGTGGCTGATCCCGACCGCGTCGATGACCTGTCGCTGGCGCTGTTGCAGGCGGGCGGCGATGGATCGCAGCTTTGGTCATGGCGCGACAGTTCCGGCGGCTTCCTGCGCGCGCTGGAAATCGAGGACAATGTGATGTTCGTCATCCTGTCCATTCTGGTGCTGATCGCGGCGATGAACATCGTGTCGGGCTTGATCATGCTGGTAAAGAACAAGGGGCGTGACATCGGCATCCTGCGCACCATGGGCCTGTCCGAAGGGTCGGTGCTGCGCATCTTCTTCATCTGCGGCGCCGTCACCGGGACCATTGGCACGGTTCTGGGGGTGCTGCTGGGCTGCCTTTTCGCGATCTATATCGACCCGATCTTTTCCCTCGTGAATTACGTCTCGGGCGGCGGGGTCTGGGACCCGGCCATTCGCGGCATCTATTCTGTGCCGGCGAAACTGGAATGGGCCGATGTGATGTCCGCCGTCACGCTGTCGTTGGGCCTGTCGTGGATCGTGACGATATTCCCGGCGCGCCGCGCTGCGCGGATGAACCCGGTCGAGGCGTTGCGCTATGAATGATCCGGTGGCTGACCCGGTTCTGGCGCTGGACGGCGTGACCAAGACCTACAACAAGGGTCGCCACAACGCGGTCGAGGTGCTGCGGGGTGTGTCGCTGACCGTGGCGCCGGGCGAAGTGGTGGCCTTGGTGGCTCCTTCTGGGGCCGGGAAATCGACGCTGCTGCACATCGCAGGGCTGCTGGATACGCCGGACGATGGATCGGTGCGGATCAATGGCACCGAAATGGCCGGACAATCCGACCGCACCCGCACGGCGATGCGGCGTGGGTCGGTGGGGTTCGTCTATCAGTTTCACCACCTGCTGCCCGAATTCACCGCCGCCGAAAACATCATCGTGCCGCAACTGGCCAACGGGGTGGCGCGGGCGGATGCCATGGCGCGGGCGGCAGACCTGCTGGCCTCGGTCGGGCTTGCGG
>JBGSJU010000343.1:0-2962 GCA_041741655.1 Rhodobacterales bacterium | reverse complement strand
CGGCGAACGCCGCCGCCTACAAGTCCCGGATCGCGGCGGCGCTGGCGCCCTTGCAGGCGACGCTGGCCGATGTGCCGCAGGACCAACGCTGGCTGGTCACCTGCGAAGGCGCGTTCAGCTATCTGGCCCGCGATCTGGGGCTGCGCGAGGCCTATCTGTGGCCGATCAACGCCGATGCAACCGGCACGCCGCAACAGGTGCGTGGCGTCATTGACACGGTGCGCGCCAATGCCATTCCGGTGGTGTTCTGTGAAAGCACCGCCAATACCGACCCGGCTGAACAGGTCGCCCGCGAAACCGGCGCGACCTTTGGCGGCGTGCTGTATGTGGACAGCCTGTCGCAGGCCGATGGCCCGGTGCCGACCTATCTGGATCTGTTGCGGGTGACGACCGAAACCATCGTCAAGGGCCTGACCGGCAACAGGGGGAACTGAAGCTTGAGTGACCGCATCGCCATGACCGACACCGCAACCGCGGGCCTGTGGGCGCGGGGTGTCAGCGTGACTTACCGCACCGGCCTGACCGCGCTGAACGATGCCAGCTTTGCCATCCCGCGCGGGTCTATCGCCGCCTTGGTGGGGGTGAACGGGGCGGGCAAATCGACGCTGTTCAAGGCGATCATGGGCTTTCTGCCGGTCAGCGCGGGCGAAATCGGCATCCTTGGCCAATCGGTGAAATCGGCGCTGAAGGCCGGGATCGTCGCCTATGTGCCGCAATCCGAAGAGGTGGACTGGACCTTTCCAGTGCTGGTCGAGGACGTGGTGATGATGGGCCGCTATGGCCACATGGGGTTTTTACGCATCCCCAAACCGGCCGATCATGCGTCGGTGGCGCAGGCGCTGGCCCGCGTCGGCATGGCCGATTTCCGTAAGCGCCAGATCGGCGAATTGTCTGGCGGGCAACGCAAGCGGGTGTTTCTGGCCCGCGCGCTGGCGCAGGATGGTCAGGTGATCCTGCTGGACGAGCCGTTCACCGGCGTCGATGTGCAGACCGAAGAAGCCATCATCCGTCTGCTGCGCGAATTGCGCGACGAAGGCCGGGTGATGCTGGTGTCCACCCACAATCTTGGGTCGGTGCCGGAATTCTGCGATCAGGTGGTACTGGTGAAGGGAACGGTGCTGAACTATGGCCCGACCGAGGAAACCTTTACCCGTGAAAATCTGGAAAGCGCCTTTGGCGGCGTGTTGCGGCATTTCGTGCTGGGCGGCACCGACCTGCATGATGATGCCGATGCCCGCCATGTCACCATCCTGACCGATGATGAACGCCCGATGGTGATCTATGATGACCGCACCCGAAAGGCCGGATCATGACCGGGCTGCTCGCGCCCTTTGCCTATGACTATATGACCAATGCGATGTGGGTGTCGGCCCTTGTCGGCGGGGTCTGCGCGTTCCTGTCGGCCTATCTGATGTTGAAAGGCTGGTCCCTGATCGGCGATGCGCTGTCGCATGCCATCGTGCCGGGAGTGGCGGGGGCCTATATGTTGGGCTTGCCGTTCGCAGTGGGCGCGTTCCTGTCGGGCGGGCTGGCGGCGGGGGCCATGCTGTTCCTGAACGCCCGCACCGGTCTGAAGGAAGACACCATCATCGGCATCATCTTCACGTCGTTCTTCGGACTTGGGCTGTTCATGATCTCGGTCTCGCCAACGCCGGTGGACGTGAAAACCATCATCCTCGGCAATATCCTGGCCATCTCGCCCTCGGACACCTTGCAACTGGCGATCATCGGTTTCGGGTCGCTCGCGGTTTTGCTGGCGAAATGGAAGGACCTGATGGTGGCGTTCTTTGACGAAAACCATGCGCGGTCCATCGGGTTGCGGCCAGACCGGTTGAAATTCCTGTTCTTCGTGTTGCTGTCGGCCTGTTGCGTCGCGGCGTTGCAGACCGTCGGCGCGTTTCTGGTGGTGGCGATGGTGGTGACGCCGGGGGCGACCGCCTATCTGCTGACCGACCGGTTTCCGCGTCTGATCGCCCTGTCGGTGGCGATCGGGTCCGTGACCAGTTTCGTCGGGGCCTATGCCAGCTTCTTTCTGGATGGTGCCACGGGCGGCGTCATCATCTGCCTGCAAACCACGCTGTTCCTGCTGGCGTTCCTGTTCGCCCCCAAACACGGCCTGCTGGCCGCCCGCCGCCGCGCGGCCGCCACCCTGATGGGCGCCGCATGATGGACTGGCTGACCCCGTTTCAGTTTCCGTTCATGCAGAATGCGTTCTGGGTGGTGCTGTTCATCGCCCCGCCCACGGCATTGCTGTCGTGCTTTCTGGTGCTGAAAGGCTGGTCACTGATGGGCGATGCCATAAGCCACGCCACTCTGCCGGGCATCGTCATCGCCTATCTGCTGAACCTGCCGCTGGTCATCGGGGCCTTTGTCGCGGGCATGTTCTGTGCCTTGGCGGTGGGGTTTCTGGGCGACAACAGCCGGGTAAAACGCGACACCGTGATGGGGGTGGTGTTTTCCGGCATGTTCGGCTTCGGGATGGTGCTTTACACCAAGGTGGACACCAACGTGCATCTGGATCACATCCTGTTCGGCAACATGCTCGGCGTCGGGTCCGCCGATCTGTGGACCGCCGGCCTGGTGGCTTTGGCTGTGACTGCGGTGCTGCTGGCCAAGTGGAAGGACCTGTTGCTGCACGCCTTTGACCCGGCGCATGCCCGCGCCATCGGGCTGCCGGTTGGCGTGCTGCATTACGGGCTGCTGGCGGTGATTTCCCTGACCATCGTGGCCACGCTGAAGGCGGTGGGCTTGATCCTCGCCATCGGATTGCTGATCGCGCCCGGCGCCATCGCGTTTCTGCTGACGCGGCAATTCCGCGCCATGCTGGCGGTGGCGGTGGCGGTGACGCTGGCGGCGATGCTGGGGGGCGTCTATCTGTCGTTCTGGATCGACAGCGCGCCGGCACCGACCATTATCCTGTTGCTCTCGGGCGCCTTCGTGGCGGCGTTCCTGTGGCGCCAGC
>JBGSJU010000342.1:0-2697 GCA_041741655.1 Rhodobacterales bacterium | reverse complement strand
GCTGCGCCTGACCGGGTCGGACGCGGCCTTGCGCGAGGTGCTGGCGAAACTGGCCCCGGTAGACATGGACCTGTTCGCGGTCGGCGAGGTGCGACGCACCCGTCTGGGCCAGATCGCCGGGGCGTTCTGGATGCCGGCACCGGGGGAAGTGGACCTGATCTGTTTTCGGTCCGTGGCACGCTATGCCTTCGATCTGCTGGCGGTCACGGCCAACGAAACCGGCGCGGTCGGCCATTTCGGCTGACCACCGCCGCAACGCGGCCTTCAGGCGGTTTGGGGTTGACCTTGCCCCCCTGCGCCTACCATCTAGGCGCAACGATCAACCACCATTCAGGGGGACTTCCCATGGCTTTCACGCTGCCCGACCTGCCCTATGCCCATGACGCGCTGGCGTCGCTGGGAATGTCGAAGGAAACGCTGGAATACCACCATGACCTGCACCACAAGGCCTATGTGGACAACGGCAACAAGCTGATCGCCGGCACCGAATGGGAAAACGCCGCGCTGGAGGATGTCGTGCGCGGCACCTATGCGGCGGGCGCGGTAGCGCAGAACGGCATTTTCAACAATGCCTCGCAGCACTGGAACCACAACCTGTTCTGGGAGGTGATGGGTCCGGGCGAGGCCAAGAAGATGCCCGGCGCGCTGGAAAAGGCGCTGGTCGAGGCGTTCGGGTCGGTGCAGAAATTCAAGGATGATTTCGCGGCCGCCGGTGCGGGCCAGTTCGGGTCGGGCTGGGCCTGGCTGGTCAAGGACAAGGAAGGCGCGCTGAAGGTCACCAAGACCGAAAACGGCGTCAACCCGCTGTGTTTCGGCCAGACCGCGCTGCTGGGCTGCGACGTGTGGGAACATTCCTACTACATCGATTTCCGCAACAAGCGTCCCGCCTACCTGTCCAACTTCCTGGACAAACTGGTGAACTGGGAAGCCGTCACCGCGCGGATGTGATCTTGGCGACATGCTACAACCCGGCCCCGGATCGCTCCGGGGCCGTTTTTCGTCGGTTCACATGCACCAGAGCGCGCGCCTGACAACCAACCCCGCCCCGGGCCTGACCCGGGGCCTTTTGTTTCAGAAGTGCCGCATATGAAGAAAGCGGCCCCGGATCACGTCCGGGGCGGGGTTTCCGGGGTGACGCCACGGCGCCCGCGTCACTGCGGCTTGTCCCGCATCGCCTGATCCATCTCGCGGGCCAATTCGTCCGGATCGGGATCCGCCGCTGACGGCACGGTGTAGCTGCCCGACAGCCAGCGGCCCAGATCGATATCGGCGCAGCGGCGCGAACAGAACGGCCGGTATTTCTGCGCATCCTCGGGGGTCATGTCGGCCCGCGCCTTGTTGCAAATCGGACAGGTCACGCCACGACATCCCCGATCAGGTCCGCCCCAAGAAGATCGCGTAAAGGCAGGCGCACGCGGTGACGTTGCAATTCGTAATTGCCCAAGGGCGTCCAACCGGCCAGCACGGTATCCACGGCATCGCTGCGGAAGGCCGCCTTCAGCGACACCTCGAAGGTGCGGCGGTCTTTTTTCGGCAAGGGGGCGAGGTCGATCATCACGATCCCGCCCAGACCCCGCAGCCGCAACTGGCGCGGCAATTCGCGGGCGGCGTTCAGGTTGGCCTTCAACGCGGCGGCGGGCGAGGTGTCCATGCCAGTGTTCACATCCACCGCGATCAACGCGCGGGTGGCCTCGATCACCATCGTGTGGCCATGCGGCAACGCGACTTCGGGGGCCAGCACATCGGCCAGCGCGTCCAGCACGCCATGCGTGGCGAAACTGCCGGGCGCGGTGATGACCTCGGCGGGATCGGTCCATTCCCGCCACGCCAACACATGCGACCCGTCGCCTTCGGTCAATGCCTCGGGGTCACCGTCGCGGTCGGCCAGAACGGCGGCGGCCAGATCGGCCATGGCGCGGATGTCATCTGCGACCGCGTCCGGGTCCGCGCCTTCGCAGGACGTGCGCAGGATCAGGCCGGCATCCTCCAGATCGAAAACATCCGTCGCCAGATCCAGCAGCGCCGCGCGCACCACTTCGTCCTTCAGGTTGCGCGACACGTTGATGCCGGGGGCGCCAGGGGTCACAATAGCGTAGCGACTTTTGAACATCAGCCGTTCGGTGACCGGCGGCGCCTTGCCGGGTTCGGCATGGCCCGACACCTGCACCAGAATGGGCTGACCGGGCGACAACCCCTTGACCTGCCGCAGGAACATCGGCCCGGCGGGGGTGGCGACGAACACGCCGCCCTGCCCTTTCTGCGGCCTGTCCACCTTTGCGCGCAGGATCGCGCCCACCCGTGGGCCGTCGGCATCGACAAAGATATCCTGCAATCGCCCGTCCACCATCAGGGCCGCCGCCTCGCGCCCCGCGATATGGTCAAGGATGATCTGCCGCCCCTTCATTCCGTTCTCCAAACCGGCCAGCCCGCCGCCGTCAACAACACCGCGGTTTCCGCCAGCGGCAGGCCCATGATGCCGGTATAGCTGCCTTCGATCCACGGGATGAAGGCCCCTGCCGGCCCCTGAATGCCGTAACCGCCCGCCTTGCCCTGCCAGTCGCCGGACGCAAGGTAACTGTTCAATTCGTCATCCGACAGCCGTTTCATTCGCACCGCACTTTCCGATGTGCGCGCCCAGACCTGCGCGCCGCGCCGCACCACGACGGCGGTGATCACCCGGTGCCGCCGCCCGGCCAG
>JBGSJU010000341.1:0-5055 GCA_041741655.1 Rhodobacterales bacterium | reverse complement strand
AACCACGGTGGCGGGGGCAGGGGCGCGCAACCTGCCGATGGCCGCGTTCAATTCGCCTTCCGGCAGCGGATAGGGCACGAATTCATCCGCGCCGCCGCGCAACAGCTGGTGCAACGCGGCCGGTGTCACGTCTTCGGCGATCAGGATCACCTTGACGTCGCGCGCCTTGGCCCGCGCGATGATATCGCCCAGCAGGGCAAGGTTGTCCTCGTCTTCGGCGTCGATCGCCATGGCAACGAATTCCAGCGTGTCGGCATCGGGCTGGCCAAAAAACGCCAGCGCCTCGGCAAAGCCGAGGTCGCCCCACGTCTCGCCAAGCGCCGCCTCCATATCCTCGATCAGCAGGTCGAAATTCTGCACGTCGCGGCTGATCGTGCAGGCCACCAGCGGGGCCATGCCCGCGGCGGAGGCTGTTGCAGTGGGTGCCTCAATCGTCATCGCCTCATCCTTTACGCTTCGGATCGACCGATAATCGGAAACCGCGTTCTGCACGGTTCCGGTCGGTTCTGGCGAACGTCACGCAACAATCTGCGACGCCCGGACCCCTTGGATGCACTGTCGCGGACAAACAGGGCGACAATTGGGCCGGATTGTCGAAATTTCAGGGTGGTTTTGGACAATGGCGCCACGCGCCCATCAAGTCCGGTCAGCCGGAGGCCGCGCAACGCACCGCAGGGTACGTCAGGCGGGGACTGGCGGCATCATTCGGTGTCGTTCGTGCCTGCGACAGTGTTCGACAGGGCCGACGGCGGTACCGCGCTGGCAAGGTATTCGCGGTAGATGATGGCGGCATATTTGCCGTCCATGACGTTGGGATGGCGGGACACGAAGCCCGATACCTCGGTCACGGTGCGGCGGTTGCGCATTTCCCGGCCTTCGGTCACGATCAGGGGCTGGCTTTCGCCATAGGACACGACCGCCTCGAGCCGCGACCGGCTGATGCCTTGCGACGTCAGGTAGGCCACAACCGCCTGCGCACGGCGCAAGCCCAGCGATTTGTTGAACGCCGCGCTGCCCACGGCATCGGTGTGGCCATAGACACGGAACCGCACTTCGGGGAACTGCCGGATGAAATTCGCCTGTTCGCCCAATGCACCCTGCGCCACGCCATCCAATTGTGACGAATTGAAGGCGAAATTGACGGTGCTGGGCACCTCTTGGGCAAAACGGCGCGACAGGTCCAGTGCGAAACTGCGCGGATCGGTCATGGCGAGGGAATTGTTCATCGTGGCATTGCCGAAATCACCGACACCGCCAAGGATCCCGACCTCGGAATGAAAGGTCTGATAGACCGGATCGTTCGAGGTGCAGCCCGACGTCAAGACCGCTGCCGTTAACGCCACAATTGATGCTGTCCTGCGCCCCATCCCGGTCATTCCATTACATAGCCATAGGATCCGTTGAAGTCCTGGCGCGCCACTTCGCCAGCCGCACCCTTCAGCGACTTGCCGTCCCGCGCCACACGCCCGTTCAGGAACAGGTCCCGTTCGGTGGGCGGCAGAACCCGGTCGGTGGGCAGGGCCAGCGCCTCGCCGCGTGTCGGCGTGACCAGATGCGCGGTGATGATGATCACCAGTTCCGATTGCGACCGCTGGAATTCCGCCGACCGGAACAGGGCGCCGAGGACGGGAATATCGCCAAGCCATGGGATTTGCCCCGCGCTATCCTGAAAATCGTCCAGCAACAGCCCGGCGACCGCAAAGCTTTCGCCATCGCGCAATTCCACCGTGGTCGAGGTTTCGCGGCGCTTGAACGCGTCAATCTTGAAGGCGTTGACCTCGATCCCGTTTGCCGGGTCGATGGACGATACCGCCGCCTGCATTTCCAGATTGATCATGCCGCCGTCCAGAACGCGCGGGATGAAGTTCATCTCGACCCCGAAGGGTTTGTATTCGACCGAGATCGATCCCGACACGGCGTTGTAGACCGGCACCGGATATTCGCCGCCCGCCAGGAATTTTGCTTCTTGCCCCGACAGCGCGGTCAGGTTCGGTTCCGCCAGCGTGCGCACGACCCCCTTGGTTTCCAAGGCTTCCAGCAACAGACCGATTTCGACCGACCCGGCGTTGAACCCCAGAAGGAACGATGCGGCATTGTCGGTGACCGCCGGGATGTTGCCCGCCAGCGAATTGGTCTGGCTGCCCAGATTGGCGTTGGTGTTGGCGCCGCCCGAAATGCCGAGATCATTGTTGAACGCGGTGCCCTTCATGGCCAGCGACGATGACAGCGATTTCGCCACGGTGCGCTGCATTTCGGCGAACCGGACCTTCAGCATCACCTGCTGCACGCCGCCGACCGACATCAGGTTCGATACCCGTTCCGGCGCATAGCGTTCGGCCAGATCCAGCGCGCGCTGCAACCGGCCCGGCGATGACACGGTGCCCGACAGCACGATGCCGTCATTGGCGGACCGCACCTCGATCCGTTCATCGGGCAGGATCTGGCGCAGCCGTTCCTTGAATTCCGAAAGATCGGTCGTCACCCGCACATCGACGTTGGCGATCAACTGGCCGCTGCCATCCAGCAGGGTCAGCGTGGTGGTGCCCGGCGATTTGCCCAGCACATAGATCGACCGGTCCGACAGCGACGAAATATCGGCAATCGCCGGATTGGCGATCGACAGTTCGGCAAATGGCGTTTCGCTTTCGACCACCACCGCGCGGTTCATCGGCACGTCCAGCGCCACTTCCGTGTCGCGTCGCACGACGCGCAGATTCTCTGCTTCGGCCGGAACCGGCAAAAGCGGGCCTGCGACAACGGACAACCCCAACAGGGCTGCAGTCAAGAAACGATCAATTTTCATGTGACCTGCCTTTTCGATCACGCCTCGGCTGCGGATCTTTTTGCCCGCTGCTGCACGCAAGATGCGCGACTTTGACAAACATTGCAAGATTCAATGGCTTCTCGGGCAATCTTCCTGCCGATCCTCGAAAATTGCCTGCTGGACTGCGGCGCAAATGCAACGGCCCGCCGCGAATCACGGGCGGGCCGTTGCTATTTCAGCGCGTCACGTGCGCTGCGCGTTGACGGGTCAATTCGTGCAGGGGATCGGCAATTCGACCACGTCGGCGCCCTTGCGGGTGCGGATGGTGCAAACCTGCCGCACCGGAGCGGCCACAGGGGCGGCTTCGTCTGCGATGCCCAGCAGCGAGCGCTGGTCCACCTCGATGGCGGTGGCAACCGTGTCATCCGAATGTCCGACCAGAGACAGGGTCAGCCGCCCGGTGGATTGCGCCTGGGTCAGGCTGGCGACCTGTTGCGGGGTGACCGATACCGTGACCGTGCGCGCGATGACGGCGGCGCTGGTGGTGCCATCGGAAATCTGGTCCACTGCCATCAGGCTGATGCCGGTTTCGATCAGCTTCGTCACGTCGCGGGGTTGTCCGCCGGGCGCGCCTTCCATCTGGCCGGTCCAGTATACATCGACACGGTGGCCGGGGCGCAGGAAGCCCGACACGCCCGATGTCACGTCAACTTCGATGGCAAAGGCGCGCATGCCGCGTTCCAGACGCGATGTGATGCCGGCATCCTCGCCGGGTTCGGTCACCTTGGACGCCATCAGGGCTTCGGATTTTTCCATCGCACGCAGCACGATGCGCGGACCCTTTGCGTTTTCCGGAAACAGCGGATCGTCCTTCTTGAACGTGCCCTCGGGCAGGGCGGCCACGGGCCAGCGCTGCAGGCGGACATGTTCCGCCGTCAGCACGTCGCCATAGGCCAGCGGCTTTTCCACCACGAAAATCTCGACTGTCGGTTCGATCTGCGCTTCCAGCGCGCGTGCCTTGGCAAGTTCACTTTCGTAAACCGCAATGTAGTTGCGGGCCATGAACACCGCCAGGCCGGCAAGTCCGACACCGGCAATCAGCACCAGTCCAAACAGTGACCGCATGATCAGAACGCCTTCCAATTTGGCCCATCATTTCGGGCGCCACAATAGACATCACGCTGCACGCAGAATGTGGCGAAAACGGGGAGTTCCGCCGACTTCCGTGTGATCAGCGATACCCTTCCATGTAGGCCGTCGTCGAATCCGCCAGCGAAACCGTGCCGGTTTCCATGCTGCCGAAACCAGCGGCCAGCAGGGTCACCGCAAGCGCGCTCAGCACGACCCATTCAACGGTGACCGCACCAGACTCGTGGCGACAGAACCGCCGTATAAAACCGTTCATGACATGAACCTCGCTTGTTTCAGGGGCATCGCACCTTCTGACGCGCTCAGGGCGCCGGGATCCCCGGAACCGAAAAGGGCCGCACCTAGCAGAAGCAGGTGCGGCCCCTCAGCATCAGCATAAGCCGATATCAGTTCGGAGCTTGCGTGCCCATGTAGGTCGAGGTCGACGCGGTCAGGCCGGTTGCACCGGTTTCGATCGAGGAGTAGGCAGCAACGGCCAGACCCACGACAGCAGCGGTCAGAACCACCCAGTCAACAGTCACGGCGCCAGCTTCGTCTTTGCGGAAGTTCTTCAGGAAATTGATCATTTTAGGTCCCTCCAAAGGATCACTTGGGTTTCTAACCGAACCGTTGTTTTGCTAATGACCGCCTCTCTCGTGGCCCGTCGCCGTCTCGGTATGTGCAGATATAGCCAGCCGAATGAGGCGCGATTTGGGCACGATTGAAGCAAAATTTTTTTTTGGGAAAGTCTGGCAATAATTTTTGTAACTCCATGAAAAGCTGTCATTTTTTGTGTGTTCTGGGGCAATCTCTGCCCGGCGGGTCTGGTGACACTGTTGTCGGTTAATGTCAATTTTTGTGGCTTCGTCAGGTTTGTCTGGCCTTGTGGAAACAAAGATGCGATTCTTTGCCCCAAGGCTTAACGGGCAGTGAAGAAAAAAATCATGCGCGAAAATCGGCGCAAACAGGGAATCGCAGCAGCGGTGTGGCTGTGCTTGTCGGGGTTTGTTCTGGGCACAGGACTTTTCTCGGTCATGCCAGCATTTGCCGAAACACCCCAGCCGTTTCCCGATTTCACCTTCAAGCGGGTCGCGGTGCCAAAACCCGGCGAGAAACCGAAACTGCCGCAGATCGCGGCCGCGCCACCCCGCGTCGCGGCGGCG
>JBGSJU010000340.1:0-7525 GCA_041741655.1 Rhodobacterales bacterium | reverse complement strand
ATGGAAGCGCAGGCGCGCGTGCACGCGGCGCGACCGCTGTTGAAGATCAAGTTGGGCACGCCCGATGATATGCCCCGGCTGGAAGCCGTGCGGCGCGGCGCGCCCGATGCGCGCATCATCGTCGATGCCAACGAGGGCTGGAGTGCGGCGGTCTATGCCGATCTGGCCCCGCATCTGATCCGGCTGGGTGTCGCGCTGGTGGAACAGCCGCTGCCCGCGTCACAGGACGATGCGTTGCTGGGCCTGGCGCGGCCCGTGCCAGTTTGCGCCGATGAAAGCTGCCATGACCGCGGCTCGCTGGCGCATCTCGCGGGCAAGTATGACATGGTCAACATCAAGCTCGACAAGACCGGCGGGCTGACCGAGGCGTTGGCGCTGCGCGAGGCCGCGCGGGCGGCTGGATTTGGCGTGATGGTGGGTTGCATGGTCGGCACGTCACTGGCCATGGCACCCGCGTTGCTGGTGGCGCAGGGCGCGGATGTTGTCGATCTGGACGGACCCTTGTTGCTGGCCGAGGACCGGGTGCCGCCCCTGCGCTATGACGGCAGCCGGGTGTTTCCGCCCGATGCCGATCTGTGGGGTTGATCAGCGCAGCACATGCACCGAACATTGCGCATGGCGGACCACGGTCGTTGCCGTCGATCCCAGCAGCAGGTCCTGCATGCCGGGCCGGTGCGAGGCGATGATGATGCAATCGACCGCATGGTCCTTGGCCCAGTCGGTAATGGTGCGACCGGCATGGCCGTCCACCACTTCGGCTTTTGCGCGCGGCATGTCGCCGGCCAGCGTCTGCAACGATTGTTGCAGTTCCGCGCGGCTTTCGGCGAGGTAGTCCGGCGGCAGATAGCCAAGCGCGTAGCTGGGCACAGTTTCCTGCACGTGCAAAAGCGTGACCCTGCCCGCGGAGCCGGACAGCATCCGGGCAAGCGCAAGCGCCTGCGACGTGGCACGGTTCGCTTCGAAACTGACCGGGACAAGAACATGGGAATACATGGGCGGCCTCCTGTGGTGTGATCGGCGCAGTTTGCGCGGCCGGGCCGGAACGCACCTTGATCAGGATCAGTTTGCGGGTTCCGGCCAGACAGCATTACCAGACAGCATTAACCAGCGGTTAACCACTGTTAAAGCATGCTGAAGCCTAGCCGTTGCATCCCGCGTCGGAGGCCCCATGCCGCGCGCCCGAATGACCCTGCCGAAGGTGCGGGTGGCATGGTGGTCCTGCCTTGCCGCAGGGCTGTCGCTGTCGCTTGGCACTGGCATGGCCTCTGCCGGGGCCTGGCCGCGCGGCAAGGGCCATCTGTTCGTTTCGGCCGCCCATTATGCCAATCCGGGCGGCGGGTATTCCGCGCTGTATCTGGATTACGGGCTGACTCCCCGGCTGGCTTTGGGTCTCGATTGGGGTCGATCGGTGTCAGGCAAGGAAAAGACGGTGGTTTTCCTGCGTCGGTCCATCCTGCAAGGCAACTTGGCGGTGGCCGCGGAACTGGGGCTTGGCGTGATCGACGGGCGAGAGGTGCTGCGGCCCGGCCTGTCGGTCGGGCGCAGCGTCACGCTGGCTGGCCATACGGGATGGGTCGCCGGCGACGCGCTGGCGGAACTGGGGCGTGATGGCGGACTGGACCTGAAGGCCGACCTGACGCTGGGGGTGGCGTTGTCGCCGCGCATCACCGGCATGGTGCAGGTGCAAATGGGCCAGCCGCGGCATGATCCGCAATTCCTGCGCGTGGTGCCATCCGTGTTGTGGCGACTGCAGGGCGGCGCGCAGGTTGAATTCGGCCTGACGCAGGACCTGCGGGACGGCGGTGCGACGGGCCTGAAGCTGGGGCTGTGGCGGGAATTCTGACGGGTTGAGCCGCAGCCTGCCGCCACCTACCCTGCCACCATGGCTCAAACCCCCGCAAACCCGATTCGCCCGACCGACGACGCCGCACGTGCCATGGCACGTGACCTGATCGCTGCCGCGCGGCATGGCGCGCTGGGGGTGATCGACCCCGCGACCGGGTTTCCGATGGTGACGCGCGTGGCGGTGGGCACGGATATGGCGGGCCTGCCCGTCACGTTCATCTCGACCCTGTCGGGGCATACCCGCGCGCTGGCGGACGATCCGCGTGCGTCGCTGTTGCTGGGCGAGCCGGGCGGCAAGGGTGATCCGTTGACCCATCCGCGCCTGACCCTGCTGGCGACGGCGGAACGGGTTGCCGACGCCGCGGCGCATGCCGCATTGGCGCAACGCTGGCTGGACGATCATCCCAAGGCCAAGCTGTATATCGGGTTCAGCGATTTTGCGTTCTGGCGGTTTCGGGTGCAGGCGGCCTATATGAACGGCGGCTTCGGGCGGGCCTTTGTGCTGACGCCGCAGGACCTGAACCTGTAGGGTCAGGACTGGGTCCGGCCCGACCACCCAAAGGTCGGACCTACGTCGGGTCGTGCTGGCGGCGATCAGTTGTGGTCAACCCGGCCCATGACCGTCACGCTGCCCTTCAGCGGTTGCGGCCATGTCAGGCGCGCTTTCGTTCTAGCTCGCGCCCTGCGCCACATCGGCATAGGGGCTTTCCCATACGGTGACGTTCGCCGCTGTTTTCAGCGCACCACGCGCCACCACCGCATCGACATTGCGCAACGGACCGCCAAACGCCATCTGCGCCGCGAAATCCACCTTGCACGTGGCTGCTGCCGTCGCCCGTGCGACCGTCAGCGCCACCGGGTTTTCCACGCCCGGCACGATGTGTTTGAAACTGTTGCCCTTGATCCAGATGTTGCGCGACCGGTTCCAGTCGAGGCTGGCAAGGCTGGTATCGACCGCCTCGACCCGGTCGATCTCGGCGCCGATGATGCGAAAACTGTTGCCGGTCACGCACAGCCGTCTGGCCGAAGTGACACAGCTGCTGCACCGTGTCGGTTTCCTGCAATTCCAGACAGCCGGCGAAATCCTGATCCGCCGCCACCAGCGCCGCGTTCACCGCGCCCTGATCGCTGTCCAACCCCTGCACATCATCGCCGCACGACCATTGCGACCGCCCCGCCGCAAAGGCGGGCGGCGTGAAAACAACTCCGTCGGTGATGGCCTTGTTCATGCAAACCCCTTTCCAGACAGGGCGCAAAGGCGCTCCCGGATCGGGGTGTCGGTAGCGGCGGCGGGGTCAACGGCGGTTGAGGCTAGCGTGCGCTGGTCAGACGGTCGGCACTGGCGGCGGCAACAGTTGCACCGCGTCGATCTTCCAGCCGGCGGGGCCTTCTTCCATCTTGTAATCCAGCGCGTGGGCGCGCCCTTCGGCGTCGATCACCTCGACCCGCTGCCACAGGGCGCCGGCGATTTCGCGCCGTTCGGTCAGCCGGAATGACCGGTAGCGCCAGACCATGGGATACCCTTGGCGGACCATGGCGCCAAACCGGTCGGCGCTGCCGAATATCCCCTGAATGCCGGGGCTTGCGTGGTCATAGGCACCGGCGAAATCATCCGCCGCGAAATCGCGGAACTGATCGGTGATCACGTCGGCAATGGCGTCCTGCGCCACCGCAGGGGCCGCGATCATCATGAAAAAGGCCAGTGCCATGCGTTTCATGATGAATGGTTTAGGCCGGCCCCGCCGCGCGACAAGCCCTATTTGCGTCCGAATTGCCGTGCCAGCCAGCCGCGCGATTCGGTGATCTGGTCACCGGCGGCATCGAATGCTTCGCCGACATCCGCCAGCACCGGATCGATCCGGCGGGCGCGGAACCGGATCCACCGCACGCGGATCGCCCAGAAGATCGCCCCCAGCACCAGCAGCAGGCTGATGTTGAACCATGGAATGACCTGCACATCCGGCCCGTCCACCAGCCAGATTTCCACCGCATTGGGGAAGATGGTGTAGAATTCGACCCGCCAGCCATAGTGCCGGATCACCGCCCATTTCGGGGCGTCGGCGCTGGATTTCATGTCCGACGCCTTGGCTTGCAGGTTTGCGGTATCGAACTTGAAATAGGGCGGCCAGCCCCAGCCGGTGTCTTCGTTGCGATAGACGATGATGCGGCCATCCTTGCGGACGGTCTGGATGAAGAAGATGTCGCGACTGGTCGGCGTGCCATCGGTGCCGACATCGGCCGTGGACCAGAAAATCGAATTGCCGCCGAAATCGATGCGTTTCGAATAGGTGTCGGTCACCCGCACCACATCATGCTGCGGCAGTGTGTAATGCAGCCAGCCAGCCAGCCCCAGCAAGACAACTGCCCAGATCGTCCAACGCACGTACCGCATGACCACACCTCTCAGGTATAATTGGTGATGTAGATGATCGCAGCGACAACGACCACCGGAATGACATAGATCAGCACGATCAGCCTGTGCCGCAACGATTGTTCATAGACCCGCATACCGGCGGCCACATAGGCATCCCGGTCACCCGTCAGACCTTTTTCGTCCCATTCCGCCTGCAGGGTGCGGCGTTGACGCATGCGCGCCGTCAGCGACACCCACAGATAGATCACGCTCAGCGCGATGAACCCGAACACCACAAGGCGCAACAACGCCGTCATCTTATTTCCTTCGCGTCCTTGCGCCCCCGGCCGCCCCCCACGGGCCGACCCGCTGCACCATCAGGTCCTGCGGCACAGGCGGCGGGTTGCCTTCCATCGGTGCGTCGTGGCCAAACAGCCGTTCGCGCGTCCCCAACTTGTCGGCCTGATACTCGCGCATCAGGAAATCCGCTACAAAGGATTTCTTTGTTTCGCTCCAACCACGATACAAAGCGTAAAACAACGCCTTGTGACAGATAAAGACCTGACGTACGTCTTTCGGGCTAAGGTCGGCCAGCAATTGATTGACCAGATCGCGTTGCGGCACATCCGCGGCCCGCAGCGTATAGAAATAGGCCGGATGATCGGACGGGATGCGCGGCCAGACGGCCCCATCCTCGGCCCAGGCGATGAGCGCGTTCAGCGCGTGAAATTCCGGCGGCAGACGGGCGGCATGGGTGCGCGCCAAGGCGCGAATGTCGCGCCGGGTTGCCCCGGTCAGGTCCACACCCGCGTCCTGCGCCGCGTCCACCACGATGAAATCAAGCTTTTGCCGCAGGATCGCGGTGGCGTCGATGCCGCGCGCCTTGACGATGGGTTCCACCAGCCCGTTGCCTTCCAGAAACCGCGCAATCGCGTTGCGGTCGCCCAGATCCAGCACCAGGGGGATCGGCAACGGGCCCAGCTTTTCCTTCGGCCCTGCCGCGATCAGTGCCGGCTGCGGCACCGACCGGAACAGATAGGCCCCGCCAAAGAACTTGGTCCAGAAATCATCCTCGGTGAAGTCCATCTGTTTCAGCCGCACCGGATTGCGCGTCACATCGCCGGTGCGTTTCGCAAGCTGGATCATCTCGGCGATCAGCACATCGTCAAACCACGCGTCCTCGGCGGTCAGGAACCGGTCCACCTTCTGGCCAAGTGCCTCGGCATCCTTGACCGTGCCGCCGGTGGTGTCGGCCTCGATGCGGAACTTGCGCAAGTCAAACAGCCGCGCCGGGCTGTCGATGGCATAGACGCTGTCCACTACCTCGCCCGCCACGGCATCGCGCGCGGTCAGCGCGAACAATTGCGCCTCGTTTTCGGTGATGAAGCGCCGCAGGATCGCCCGTTCAAAGGAAAACGTCGCATCCAGCAGCGGCGCGGTCTTCTGTTCCGTGGTCAGCAGGATGAATTGCCGGTTGACCCCGTTGGGGTTCAGATACAGCGGATCGGCCAATTCCTCGGCCACTTCGGGCGAATAGCCCGAGATGTCGATGTGGAAATCCGTCAGGGCGGTGGCCTTGCCATTCAGGTGTTTCAGCGCGCGGTTGTAGCGGTCAATCAGGGCGGGCGATTCGACGGCAATCAGGTTGCCGAACATCAGGCCCTTTTCGATCAGGCGTTTCATCCCCGCCCCTCCAGATACCGCCGTTTCGCCGCATCCATCCGCCGCATGTCGCGCACGGCCATGTCAATCGCGGCCTCGTCCGACTTGTCGGCATAGCGGAATTCGCTGTCGGCGTAGCGGTTGATTTCCTGCACCACCATGTCCACCGTGATGGGCCGGCGCAATTCCGCGATCATGTCGCGTTTGCGGTCATAGGGTTGGGCCAGGAACAGGTCGGGCTGTTCCATCCAGATATCCGGCAATTCGAAATCCATCGCGCGGACCTTGACCGCATCGGTGATGTTCTTGATCGCGCGGCCGGTGAACCGCGCATCCGCCTCTTGAATGGCCTTCAGATAGGCCCCCAGTTTCGCCAGCGTATCCAGCGCGCCAACCTTCGCCTGCACCGCGTCAAACACCGCGACCAGTCCCGCCTCGGCGGGGCGGGAATGACGCGCGAAACTGTCCGCCACCGCGCGGCGGATTTCCTGCGCGGCCATCAGGTCGTGATCGCCCAGCGGAATGTCATGCCGCTTGCCCAGCAAAAGCGCCAGAATGTCGATGTAATCGGCCTCGGTCTGCGGGCCGTCCACCAGAAACCGCGCGCCGGCACGTTGGCGCAATGCGTCATCCACATTTTCGGGGTAATTGGAAAACAGCCCGAAGGTGCAATTGCCCCGCACCACAGTATTCGCGCCGGCAAAGGCATCCATCAGCACCGAGGTAATCTCCAAGGCACCCGCGGAGGATTGCCGGTCGCCGCGCTTGCCCGCGACCTGATCGATATCATCCACCGTGCCGAAGCCGATCACACCGGGGTCGATCACCGAATTGATGAAGGCCCGCGCATTCTGCCCCGATTTGCCCTGATAGCTGTCGATATTGTCCACGCTCAGGTTCTGATAGCGGAACGGGTAATTCGCCACCTGACAATAGTCATGGATCAACCCCGCCATCATCTGGATCAGCGTGGTTTTGCCAGTGCCCGGTGCGCCATCGCCCATGAAGGTAAAGATGAACCCGCCCAATTCGGCAAACGGGTTCATCCGGCGGTCGAAATCATAGGCCATCAGCATCTTGGCCAGCCGCATCGCCTGATATTTGGCGATGTGATTGCCCACCACCTCCTGCGGTTTCTTGAACTGCATGGTGATCGTGGTGCCGCGCGCCTTGCGGGCGGGGGCAAAGCCGTTGATGGCGAAATCATCCGCCTCGACCCGCCAGCTGGCCCCGGTGAACGCCGCCAGCCCCGGCGCGGTGGCTGCCCGCGCCGCAACCTTTTCCATCAAGGCTTCGGCAAAGGCCGCGACCGTGGCCACCAGCCGCGCCTCATCCGAGGCAAAGCCCGCGATGTCCTGATCCAGTTCCCACAACACGCCTTGCAGGGCCAAGGGGGCGTTGTCCGTCAGCACCTCTTCGACGCCGCCGACATCGACCGTCACTTCGGACAGGTGCGGTGCCAGCAGAAAGGCCGTGGCATTGGCGAACACATGCAGCACCGCCAGCGCCTCGGCCTGCAGCCCTTCGGCGAACATCGCCCGCTTGTCCGCGCCCAACGTGCCGTCCAGATTGGCGCGTTTCAGCGCGTTCAGCCCGCTGCGCGCCGCCAGTTCAGCGCCCAAGGCCTGCGCGATGGCCAGCGACCGGCGCAAAACGCCCAGCACA
>JBGSJU010000339.1:0-3148 GCA_041741655.1 Rhodobacterales bacterium | reverse complement strand
GGGTCACCGTCGCGTCCAGCCTGACACGCGACCGCATCCGCGACAGTTTCGGCGCGCCGCAGACCGTCGCGATCTGGGATTTGCCCGGCTATATCGCGCAGTTGCGCGAGGCCGGGTTTTCCGCGCGCCGCCATGCGGTATGGTTCCAGATGGAACTGGCGCGCCCGCTGTTTCTGGTGGCGATGGTGCTGATCTCGTCGGCCTTCACGATGCGGCCCGTGCGGTCAGGGCGCACCGGGGTTGCGGTCCTTTCCGCCGTGCTGCTGGGGTTCACGCTGTATTACATCCGCAGTTTCAGCCAGATCCTTGGCGAGAATGGTCAGGTTCCTGTGCTACTGGCCGCTTGGGCGCCACCGGTCGCCTCGGTGTTGCTGGCCATGGGCCTGCTGTTGCACATGGAGGATGGGTGATGGGAGGCTGGCTGATCCGCCTCCTGTGCCTGATCGCCGCGCTTGGCGCGCTCGCGCTGCCCGTGATGGCTCAGGACGCGGATGCCCCCGTGATGCTGGTCGCCGACACCATCCGTATCGAAGGCAAGACCCGCCTGATTGCCGAAGGCAATGTCGAGGCGTTGCAAGGCGAACGCCGGCTGAAGGCCGCACGCGTGGTCTATGACCGCAGCACCGGACAATTGACGCTGGACGGGCCGTTGACGCTGACCGAAGGCGACCGGGTGATCGTGCTGGCAGACGGCGGGCAACTGGATTCCGGGCTGCAGGACGGGTTGCTGCGTGGCGCGCGGATGATCTTTGACCGACAGGTTCAACTGGCCGCCAGCCGGATCGACCGCGTCGGCGGACGCTACACGCAATTGTATCAGGTCGCGGCCACCTCGTGCCGGGTCTGCGATGAAGACAGCGCGCCGATCTGGCAGATCCGCGCCCAACGCGTGATCCACGATCAGGCCGAACAGCAGTTGTATTTCGAAAACGCCACGCTGCGGGTGATGGATGTGCCGATCCTGTGGTTGCCACGCCTGCGCCTGCCCGACCCGACGCTGACCCGCGCCTCGGGGTTCCTGATCCCGGAACTGCGGCAGAAGTCCGATCTGGGGCTTGGCATCAAGGTGCCCTATTTCCTGCGGCTGGGCGATCATCGCGACCTGACGCTGACCCCCTATGTGTCGTCGCAGACCAAGACGCTGGAATGGCGGTACCGGCAGGCGTTCTGGAACGGCACCATGATGCTGGGCGGGGCCATCAGCCGCGACGATCTGCTGCCGGGAGACACGCGGATGTGGCTGAACGGCGCGGGCCAGTTCGATCTGCGCGGCGGCTGGCGGCTGGATTTCGACATCGAGGCGGTCAGCGACAAGGCCTATGTGGTGGATTACGACTATTCCGCCAAGGACCGGCTGGACAGCGAACTGGCGCTGTCGCGCACCTCGCGCGACCGATTCACCCGCGTTAGCCTGACAACCTACCAGACGCTGCGCGCGGGCGAGGACAATTCGACCATGCCGACCATCATCGGCGACGTGTTCGAGCAACAGCGGTTCTTTCCCCGTGGACTTGGCGGTGAAATCCGGGTGACTGCGATTGCGCACAGCCATTACCGCTATTCCAATGCGGATGTGGCGGGGCGCGACATCGCCCGCACGACGCTGGCCGCGCAATGGCTGCGTAGCGCGGTCTTCGGCCCGGGCGTGGTGGCGCAGGGCGATATCGGCGTGGCGCTGGACGGTTTCGCCGTGGCGCAGGACACCACCACGGTCCCGCGCGACACCGCCGTAACGCCCCATGCCACAGTGACCCTGCGCTGGCCGTTGCAGAAAACCACCGCGCGCGCCACGCATGTCATCGAACCACTGATGATGCTGGGCTGGGTTGGCGGCAGCACGGCCAGCGTGCCGAACGAGGAAAGCACACAGGTGGAATTCGACGAAGGAAACCTGCTGTCGCTGTCGCGCTTTCCCGCCGCTGACCGGCGCGAACATGGCCGCGCGCTGGCCTATGGCATGGCCTGGACCCGGATCGGGGTGGATGGATGGCGGTCCGCGCTGACGCTGGGACAGGTGTTGCGCGATGACGGGCTGGCGGATTTCACCCGGTCCTCCGGGCTGGCAGGTACGTCATCGTCGGTGCTGCTGGCCGGGCAGTTCCAGCATGCCAAGGGGTTCGAATTGCAGATGCGCGGGTTGATCGACCCAGCTGACGGCGCGACCAAGGCCGAGGCGCGGCTGGCCTGGCTGCGCCAAGATTACGGGCTGGGCGCGTCCTATGTCTGGCTCGGGCAGGATCTGGCCGAAGCCCGGCCCGACGAAGTGTCGGAATGGTCGCTGGACGGCTATCGCCGCCTCGGCCGGCACTGGACCGCAACGACCAACTGGCGCTATGACATCGCATCCGACCAGACCGCGGAGGCCGGGGTCGGGTTGCAGTTCCGCAACGAATGCATCGAGGTCAACCTGACCGTCGCGCGCCGCTATACCGCCTCGACGATCGTTGCACCCTCGACCGATTTCGGGTTTACCGTGGCGCTGGGTGGGTTCGGGGTGCGCAGCAGTGACGCAAGCTATACCCGGACCTGCCGGGGCTGACGGACCTGCCCGCAAGATACCGTTCCGCAAGGATGAGGAGACATGACATGCGCCACCTGCTGATTGCCCGATGGGCCCGCGCGCTGGCGCTTTGTGCAGGCGCTGGACTGGTTCCCGCCGCGGTCCTTGCACAAAGCCAGTTTTCGCCCGCCTATACCGTGAATGACAAGGTCGTCACCTATTTCGAAATCGAACAGCGTCGGACATTTCTGACCCTGCTGCGCGCGCCCGGCGACCCGGACAAGCTGGCGCGCGAACAACTGATCGACGAACGCCTGCAACTGGGCGCTGCCGAACAGGCCGGCATCTTTCCGCCCCCCGATGTGGTCGCGGCGGGGATGGAGGAATTCGCCGGTCGGGTCAGCATGGACACCGAACAGTTCCTGCGCGCCATCGGCGCGGCTGGGGTGGAGGAGGAGAGTTTCCGCGAATTCGTGCGTGCCGGGCTTGCCTGGCGCGATCTGATCCGCACGCGGTTTTCCGGCAAGGTGCAGGTGTCGGACCGCGACGTGGACCGGGCGATCCAGTCCGCGTCCGGCGGGTCCACCGTGCGGGTGCTGCTGTCGGAAATCATCATGCCCGCCCCGCCCGCCGAAGCGGCCGCCGTGC
>JBGSJU010000338.1:0-1784 GCA_041741655.1 Rhodobacterales bacterium | reverse complement strand
GGGGTCGCCGCGATCATCTATACCGACATTGACCGCGACGGCGCCATGGGCGGGCCGAACATTGCCGAAACCGCCGCCTTGGCGCGCGCTGTCACCATCCCGGTCATTGCCTCGGGCGGGGTGTCGCGGCTGGCCGACCTGATCGCGCTGCGCGATACGGGCGTCATCGCGGGTGCGATTTCGGGCCGCGCGCTTTATGACGGTGCGCTGGATCTGGCCGAGGCTCTGGCCGTGCTGCGCGCCTGATCCTGCATGTATCTTGCAATTAATACGCGCGAGGGGGCAGACAGCCCCCGCGCATCCGCGCTATCCAGCAGTCAGTCCGTTGAAAGCCTGCGATGCTTCGTGTCCTTGCGATAGTCCTGACGCTTGTGCTGCTGGTGTCGTTGACGCCGGTCGTTGCGGTGATCTGGGCCAGCCGCTTTGCCGCCCGCCACGGCTGTGACCTGCACGAGGGCTTTGTCAATCCCTGCGTTGTCAATGGCACGGATTGGGGCCAGACGCTGTATACCGCCTTCGTGTCGGGCTGGTTCATGCTGGTCACCCTTCCCGTGGCCGCGCTGGCGGCGCTGGGGCTGGCGGGGATTGCGGTCGCCGCGGTCATCCGCCATACCCGGGCGCGACCCAAGGGATAGCCCATGCTGAAAACCCGCCTGATCCCCTGTCTGGACGTGGCCGATGGCCGCGTGGTCAAGGGCGTGAATTTCGTCGGCCTGCGTGATGCCGGCGACCCGGTCGCGGCCGCGCGCGCCTATGACGCGGCGG
This sequence comes from Rhodobacterales bacterium, assembly GCA_041741655.1. Lineage (GTDB taxonomy): Bacteria > Pseudomonadota > Alphaproteobacteria > Rhodobacterales > Rhodobacteraceae > UBA9554. The sequence goes on along the minus strand of JBGSJU010000338.1, from coordinate 1,019 downwards.
GTGCGGACGAGATCTGTTTTCTGGATATCCACGCCACCCATGAAAACCGGGGCGTCACCTTCGACATGGTCACGCGGACGGCCGAGGCCTGCTATGTGCCGCTGACCGTGGGCGGCGGGGTGCGCACGGTCGATGATGTGCGCGCGCTGTTGCTGGCCGGGGCGGACAAGGTCAGCTTCAATTCGGCGGCGGTCGCCAACCCCGATGTGGTGGCGGATGCCGCCGACCGGTTCGGGTCGCAATGCATCGTGGTAGCGATCGACGCGAAAACTGTCGCGCCGGGCCGATGGGAGATCTTTACCCATGGCGGGCGCAAGCCCACCGGCATCGACGCGGTGGAATTTGCCCGCACCGTCGCGGCCAAGGGGGCGGGGGAAATCCTGCTGACCTCGATGGACCGCGACGGCACGCAGGGCGGCTATAACCTGCCGCTGACGCGGGCCGTGGCCGATGCCGTGGATGTGCCCGTCATCGCGTCGGGCGGCGTCGGCACATTGGACCATCTGGTCGAAGGCGTTCTGGAAGGGCATGCCAGCGCCGTTCTGGCCGCATCGATCTTTCATTTCGGCACCTTCACGATCGGTCAGGCCAAGGCGCATATGGCCGCCGCCGGCATCCCGATTCGGCTGGATCAATGAGGCTGGATCAATGACGCTGGACGACCTCGCCGCCATCATCGCCGCGCGCGCGGACGCGGACCCGGACCTCAGCTGGACCGCGAAACTGCTGGCCAAGGGCCCCGAAAAATGCGCCGAGAAGTTCGGTGAGGAAGCCATCGAGGCGATCATCGAAGCCGTGAAAGGCGACCATGACCGGCTGGTATCCGAGGCGGCGGACGTGCTGTTCCATCTGCTGGTCATGCTGCGCGCGCGCAACGTGGCGCTGGCCGATGTGATGGCCGAACTGGATCGCCGGCAGGCGCAAACGGGGCTGGCCGAAAAGGCCGCGCGGCGCTGAGGCGATGTATCTCGGCGTCACCCAATCCCTGACCGGCCGGGCGTGGATCGGCCCCACCCCCG
>JBGSJU010000337.1:0-4105 GCA_041741655.1 Rhodobacterales bacterium | reverse complement strand
ACGGGCGGGACCGGCATTGCGCGGCGGCGCGGTGCGCAGAGCGATGGCATTCAGGAACCCCGGCCCGTCACCCGCCGCCAGCTGCGGCGCACCGTCCGAAATGCCACGCAACAGGTCGTCCAGCCCGTCACCTTCGGCCTTGGCGAAATCCGACAGGACATAGCCCGCCACGCGGTCCTTGTGCCCCGGATGGCCGATACCAAGGCGCACGCGGGCATAGGCTTCGCCGATATGGGCGTGGATCGACCGCAGCCCATTATGCCCGGCATGGCCGCCGCCCTGTTTCAGCCGCACCCGAAAGGGCGCGAGGTCCAACTCGTCATGCCAGACGGTCACTGCATCCGGGTCCAGCTTGTAGAACCGCATCGCCTCGCCCACCGATTGGCCGGACAGGTTCATGAAGGTTTCGGGTTTCAGCAGCACGATGCGGGCGGACCCGATGCGGCCTTCGGTCACGGCGCCCTGAAACTTGGCCTTGAACGGCGGAAACCCGTGATCCGCCGCGATCCGGTCCAGCGCCATGAAACCGATGTTGTGCCGGTTGGCCGCGTATTTCGCGCCCGGATTGCCCAGACCCACCCAAAGCTGCATTGGCCGCCCTCCTGTCGCCGCCACAGGTTAGCCGTGCCGCGCGCAAAGGAAAAGGCGCGGCAGGGGTCTGCCGCGCCTTGAAACGTTTTGGGGTTGGGGATCACGCCTCGGCGTTGTCTTCCGACCGCAGGCCCGACGGGGCCGAGATGTTCGCGATCACGAAATCACGCTCGATCGTCGGCTTGGCGCCTTCGGGCAGGACCACGTCGCTGATGTGGATCACGTCGCCGATGGCCTTGTCGGTCAGATCGACAGTGATGTGGTCGGGAATGTCCCCCGCCAACACTTCGAGTTCGACCTCGGGGCGCACCACGGTCAGCACGCCGCCACGCTTCAGGCCCGGGGCCGCATCGTGGTTGATGAAGGTGACATGGATGAACAGGTTCACCCGGCTGGTGCGGCGCAGGCGCATCAGGTCGACATGGGTCGGCAGATCCTTGACCACGTCGCGCTGCACGCCGCGGCAGATGACGCGGACGTCATCATGGCCTTCGACCTTGAGGTTGAACAGCGTGGACAGGAACCGGCCCTGTTTCAGCTTCTTCAGCAGTGCATTGTAGGGCATGTTGATCGACAGCGGGTCCTTGCCGCCCCCGTAAACCACCCCCGGCACCATGCCTGTCCGACGAGCCTGACGAGCGGCGCCCTTGCCTGTTCCCGTCCGGACTTCGGCGATCAGGTCAGGAATTTCTCCAGCCATGTCACAAATCCTTTTGTTGCGATGCGCGGACATCCTCCAAGGCTGTATGTCCGCATGAAGCAGGGCGGTTAGAGCACAAAGGGCGGGTTTGCAACCCCGAATCACGGGAAAGCCCGCCCCTCGGGCTCCGCTGGAGCCGTCGGGGCGGGCTGTCAGGCCTGCGGCCTTCCGCGCGCGCGTGTCAGCCGCCGGTCTTCATCTTGCCGCCTTGGTTCATCTGCATGCCGCCGTGGTCGGGCTTGCGATCGAGGTCCACGGGGATGTCCACCTGCACCTCGCCGGCCTTTTCGAACACGAGGGTGACGGGCACGGTATCGCCCTGGTTCATGGGCGCTTTCAGGCCAAGGAACATCACGTGATGGCTGCCGCGCACCATTTCGATACTGCCACCTGCGGGCAGATCAAAGCCTTCCTCGACATGGATCATCTGCATCACGCCTTGGGCGTTTTCCTTGTGGGTGTGCAGTTCGACCTTGTCTGCGACAGGCGATTTCGCGTCGATCAGGCGGTCAGGGGTGGCGCCATGATTGTGGATGATCATGAAGGCAGCCCCCGACGTGGCCATCATCTGCGAGGACCGGGCATAGGGGTCTTGCACCTCGATATCGGCGGCAAAGGCCGGGGTTGCAAACAGGGATGCGGCCAGAAGCGCCGCGCGCAGCGTATTGAACGACATGGAATGTCCTTTTCGTCGTATGAAACCGGAAGATGTGGTGTCGGTCAGACGAAAACCGGCGGTCCGCGGGCCTGCGGCGCGGGGCTGGTCCGCGATTGGCCTTGCGATGACATCGAGGTGACATGCAGCACCCGCAACGCCCGGACCACCGCCGAAATCGCCGCCATCCCGCCCCCGATATCAAAGGCATGGGCGGCAAAATCGGGACAGATATGCGCAGGGCCAACCGGCTGACCATTGTCATCGACGGCGACCATCACCGGACCTGTGCTGTTGCACAGTTCGATCAGGCCGGACGGGCCCGGCATGGCCCGCGCAACCGCCATGCCCTGACTGGTGAGGGTCATCACCAGCGCCAGCAGCAGTCCGATCAAGGGCGATCGCATCAGGGTCATGGCCCGGATATACCCGTCGCCGCGCCGAAGCGCACGCGACAAAATGAAACGGCCCCGCGCGGGCGCCGGGGCCGTCATGGATGGGGGGGCAAGGGCTCGGGACTACCCTGCAATCCTTGGCGACGGATCAGGCCGACGCAGTGGCCGCAACACTCGCCTTGGCGATCTCTTTCTTGATCTTCATCGCATTGGCCGACAGTTCGTCATCCTTGGCCTTGGCCAGGAAGGCGTCAATGCCGCCACGATGATCGACCGACCGCAGCGCGGCCGCCGAAATGCGCAGCTTGACGCCGCGGCCCAGCGTTTCCGACATCAGCGTGACCTCGTTGAGGTTCGGCAGCCAGCGGCGGCGGGACTTGTTATTGGCATGGCTGACAGTATTGCCAGACATCGGGCCTTTTCCGGTCAGTTCGCAGCGGCGCGACATATTCATTCCCTCGTCTTGATCGGAGGGGCGGCGTGGCCCCTGCAACACAAATGGGCACCACACGCGGCGGTGCCCTGAATTCAGTCCGGGTCGTTTAGGCGGAATCGCCCGAGGGGTCAAGCGCAAACACCCACGCCTTTGCCGTGTCGCGGTAACGGCGTGCCGCAGGTCCGCGACCCGCCTGCGCGCGGACCGGTTCGCGTGACAAAGATGTCTGCGCTTTTGCGCTGAACCGGACCGCCGGGCCGAATGGTCATGGTCCGGGCGATTGCATCGCGCGCCCGAACGGGGCATTAGAACGTAGCGCGGCGCGCGGGGCGGGACTTGCGGCCCGGATACGCACCCGGCCACGCAAGAGGAGACCGGCTGTGATCGAGTTGGAACGCGTGGCGATGAGCTATGGCGGCAGCGAATTGCTCGCCGACATCTCGCTGAAGGTGCAGCCGGGGTCGTTCCATTTTCTGACCGGGCCGTCGGGATCGGGCAAGACGACATTCCTGCGGCTGTGTTACGGAGCCTTGATGCCGTCAGTCGGTCAGGTGCTGCTGTTCGGGCAGGATGTGCGCGAACTGGGCCGCGATGGCGTGGCGTTGGCGCGGCGCCGAATCGGTGTGGTGCATCAGGACGTGCAGTTTCTGGACCACCTCAGCCTTGCCGATAACATCGCGTTGCCGTTGACCGTGTCGGGCCGTGACAGCCCCGATCAGATGGCCAACCTTGACGAGTTGCTGAACTGGGTCGGTCTGCGCCCACGCGCGGCGGCCTATCCGGCGCAATTGTCGGGCGGCGAACGCCAGCGCGCCGCGCTGGCGCGTGCCGTGATCATGACGCCCGAGGTGGTGTTGGCCGATGAACCGACCGGCAACATCGACTGGGAGATGTCGCAACGCCTGTTGCAATTGCTGGTCGAACTGAACCGGATGGGCACCACCATTCTGGTGGCAACGCATGACATGAACCTGATCCGGGCCGCCAAATCGCAGGTGCAGGCGCGCGTCCTGCGGATATCTGGGCGGCGGCTGCAATTGGCGGGGGCGGATCTGTGACACGCTTGCTGGCTGCGATGTCGGCGCTGGTCATCGGTGACCCGCAGGCCGACCGTCTGGTACCGCCCACCGGGTTCACGGCCCGGCTGACCATATTCGCCGCCGGTGCGATGGCGTTTCTGGCGGTGTTTGCCATGGCCCTGTCGCTGGCGGCCGGTCGGCTGGCGGATCGCTGGTCGCAGGATCTTGCGCAGGCGTCCACCATCCGCATCTCGGCCCCGGCCGAGGAACGCGCGGCGCAAACCGCCGCTGTCCTGCGCATTCTGGCGA
>JBGSJU010000336.1:0-2430 GCA_041741655.1 Rhodobacterales bacterium | reverse complement strand
CAGCCGGCTCAGGCGCGGGCGCTGGTCCTTGACCATGTGCGCGACTGGCCCCGCGACGCGCTGATTGCGCAGTTGTGCACCAATGTCTTTGGCCTGATCGGCTTTTCCGGCGAGGTCGGGCGCGAGGCGGCGCTGCTGTCCTTTACCGGCATGCTGCTGCCGCACTACCCAGACGACTGGTGGATGATGTCCATGCACGCGCTGTCGCTGTGCGAAACCGGTCAGGCCACCGCGTCGCTGGACCTGATGGACCGCGCCTTGGCCTTGAACCCGCGCAACGCCAACGGCGCGCATTTCAAGGCGCATGCGCTGTATGAGATGGGCGAAACCGCACAGGGCCGGGCCTATCTGGATGGCTGGATCGCCGGGTATGATCCGCGTGCCGTCCTGCATGGCCACCTCAACTGGCACGCGGCGCTGTGGGCGTTGCAGGATGGCGATACCGACGCGATGTGGCGCATCGTCGATACCGCCATCGCGCCCGGGGCGACCCATAGTCTGCCAGTCAATGTGTTGACGGATACGGCCGCGATCTGTTTCCGCGCCGAACTGGCCGGGCATGCCGTGGCGCCGGACCGCTGGGCGCTTCTGAGTGATTATGCCGCGCAATATTTCCCCCGCACTGGTCAAAGTTTCGCAGACATGCACGCCGCCCTGGCCCATGCCATGGCTGGCGAGGGCGACCGTCTGGCCCATATCGCCGCGGATGCACAGGGCTTTGCCGGCGATCTGGTGCGCCCGGTGGCGCGGGCCTGGGCAGCAATGGCGCGGCAGAACTGGGCTACGGCGCGCGATGACCTGTTGCCCGTCATGGCGCAGTCGGAACGGATCGGCGGCAGTCGCGCGCAGCGTGACCTGATCGAACTGGCCTATGTGTCGGTGCTGCTGCGGCTGGGCCAGACCGACGAGGCCCGCCGCACGCTAGCCCTGCGGCGGCCCGATATCGCGACACCTGTTCCGCTTGCGGGCTTTGACGACCGCGCCGCCTGAGGATACCGAATCGCTGTGCGATGGCGTGTCCGGTTGGGCAGTGCCACGGCCGGTTTCTGCACTCGCGAAGGCAGAAACCCTTCATATTGCCGCATTTTCAGGTGCTTAGGTCTGTCAAACCCCACCTTTCGCGTTTCAAACCGACAAGTTTGCTCCTATATTCAAGATCAAGTGTCTTGCCAAAGGACACACCATTGCCTTGGGGGAGGTGTTGAATGATCCGCTCGGAACTGATCCAGAAGATTGCCGAAGAAAACCCGCATCTGTTCCAGCGGGACGTCGAAAAGATCGTCAACACCATCTTTGACGAAATCACCGAGGCCATGGCGCGGGGCGACCGGGTTGAACTGCGCGGCTTTGGCGCATTTTCGGTCAAGAAACGGGACGCGCGCACCGGACGCAACCCGCGAACCGGCGCCGCCGTGGAAGTCGAAGAAAAGAATGTGCCGTTTTTCAAGACCGGCAAACTTCTGCGTGACCGCCTGAACGGCAACTGAACCGACGGAAATCCAGTCCCATGCGATATTTGCGTTACGCCTTCATGTTGACACTTGCGATCTGCCTGATCGCGGTCGCCTTGGCAAACCGTCAGGATGTGAACCTGACCCTGCTGCCCGAAGGCGTGGCGCGCATCGTCGGCGTCAACCAGCAGGTGGCACTGCCGCTGTTTCTGGTGATTTTTGGCGGCATTCTGGCCGGTCTGATGATCGGTTTCGTCTGGGAATGGCTGCGCGAATACAAGCATCGCGCCGAAGCCACGGCAAAGCGCGCCGAAGCCGCGCGGCTGGACCGTGAACTGACCCGGATGCGCCGCAAGACTGGCGAGGGGCGCGACGACGTTCTGGCGTTGCTGGAAGACGGGCGCTGAGGGGCAGGACATGGCAGTTCTGCTGACACGGCCCGCCTTGGCGGGCCCGGTGCGCGTCAAGATTTGCGGATTGACCTGTGCGGCAGACATGGCGGCTGTGGCCGATGCCGGGGGCACCTACGCCGGCTTCAACTTTTTCCCGGCCTCGCCGCGCTTTGTGCCTGTGGACCGGGCGCGCGATCTGGCCTTGGCGGCGCCGGTCGGGTTGGCCAAGGTCGCGCTGACGGTGGATGCGGATGATGATCTGCTGGATCATCTGGTGGCCACCGTGCCCTTGGACATGCTGCAACTGCATGGCCATGAGACACCGGAGCGGGCGGCGGCGGTCAAGGCCCGGTATGGCCTGCCGGTTATGAAGGTGATCGGCGTGGCGGATGCCGACGATCTGGCGCAGATCGCGGCCTTCGAACAGGTGGCCGACCAGATCCTGATCGATGCGAAACCGCCGAAAGGCGCCGATCTGCCGGGTGGTAACGGCGTAGCCTTTGACTGGCGCCTGATCGCGGGGCGGGCATGGGCGCGGCCATGGATGCTGGCGGGCGGGCTGACGGCGGCCAATGTCGCCGACGCGA
>JBGSJU010000335.1:0-3678 GCA_041741655.1 Rhodobacterales bacterium | reverse complement strand
CGGGCGAAACCGTCATGCGCGGCGGTCGCAAGCCGCGTGCAGCCGGCCTTTGTCAGCACCGCGTCGGTCGCCACGATGCCGATGGTGGTATTGGCATGGGCGCGCAGTTTCGTGGCCGGGATCGCGGGCTGCGGATAGCTGCGGGCGGGGCCCAGCCCGCCGAATTCGCCATCGATTTCAAACGGCGCGGCCCAGAAATGCGGGCCATCGCCCACTGTGGCGGACCCCAGCGCATTGACCGCCACCAAGGCGCCGACAGTATGGCCCGACGGCAGGATGACCGAGGCCGACCCCAGCCCACCGCGAAAATTCGCCGTGGTGGCCCCGGTGCCCGCGCCTTCGGTCCCCAGTGCAAAGGTGGAAGAAGCGGCGCCAAGCGCCTGTAATCCAAGTGGTTTGTAGGGGTTGTCGACCCAGTCCTTGGCCCCGCCATTGCCCAGATCGAACAGGATCGCGCCTGGCACGATCGGCACGCGCAAGGCCCCCACCGCAAAGCCGCGTCCCATGGCGCGCAAGCCGTCGGCAACGCCGGACGCCGCATCCAACCCAAAAGCCGACCCGCCCGACAGCACCAGCGCATCCACCGCCTGCACCGTCTTGTCCGGCGCCAGCAGGTCGGTTTCACGCGTGCCGGGGGCGCCGCCCATCACATGCACGCCCGCCACGAACGGCACATCGCCCAAAAGGACGGTCACGCCGGTCTTGATGTGCAGGTCCTGCGCGCAACCCACCCGCAGGCCCGCGACATCGGTAATCAGGTTCCGGGGACCGGGTCGCATCAGGCGGGCAACCGGATCACGTAATCCTTCAGGGTCGTTTCGACCACCTGCCACGTGCCCGTAGTGCCCGGCCGGATCACCAGCGCATCGCCGGGGCGCAGATGGATCGGCAGCTGGCCATCCGGGGTCAGGATCGAATGGCCCTGCCGGATGAGGAAATACTCCCATTCGTCATAGGTCAGCCGCCATGTGCCGGGGGTGGAGTGCCACTGGCCCACATGCAGCCCGCCGCCTTCGTCGCAGTTCCATGTCGTATGCACCGGATCGCCCGCGATCACCTTGGCGCGATCGGGGCGGGTGATTTCGGCGGGGCCGGCAGGGGGCAGGGGAAACGCGATCATACCGGCAGACTGGCGCGGTGCGATCCGTTGCGCAAGGCCTTCGCGCTTTTCTTTGCCACGGGCATTTGCCACACTTACGCCAAGGCCAGCGAGCCCCTATGTGATGCCATGTAACATCGGCAGCGTGCCGTTTCCGAAGGATGTGAAGATGACGGATTTCGCCACCCAGATCGAAAAATCGCAGCGTGAGGTCGCCGAGGCGCAGGCCCGCGTGTCGGAATTGACCACGCGGATCGAAAGCGCGCGGGTCAAGATGGCGGCGGGCGATGCCAAGGCCGCCAGCATCGACATCGAAAATGCCACGCTGGATCAGGTGAACGCGCATACCGACGTGATGAACGCCAATATCGCCGAACTGATCATGGGGCTGGACGATGTGACCGCCGGGTTCTCCAAGGATTTCGACGAGATGCGGTCGAAAACCGGTTGGGAAAGCGTGGTGGGCATCTTTTCCAAGGCCCGGTCCGAGGCGATGCGACAGGACCGGCTGCGGCTGGCGTCGATCGACGACAAATTGCAGGATCTCATCGCGAAATCAGATGTGATTACAAGGCTGTTGCAGGGCCAGCTTGATGTTTTGAACGAACAGAAGACCAAGGTCGAGGCAAACCTTGTCGAAACGCTGGACGAACGTGAAGTCACGGTCGGCGCGCTGGAGGCGGTGCGGGCGGAAATCACCGCGCTGGACCCGCAGATCATCGCGTTGGAGAACCAGATCGCGGTGACAACGGATGCGGCGGCGCGCACGAAACTGGAAACCCAACTGGCCGCGCTGAACACCCGCCACAACGCGCTGGTGCAGGATGAACAGGTGAAACTGGCGAAATCGCAGACGCTGGAACGCTATATCGAAAAGGGCAAGACCTGGGTGGACAGTCTGCAGAATCAGGCCGCGACGCAGATGGTGCTGATCAACAAGCTGCAGACCGACACGAAACAGCGGGTCGTGCTGTATGATGCGCTGACCAAGTCGTTGAAAACCGCGCAGCAGCAGGATGTGGCGCACCGCATCAACGAGATCGGCGTGAAAACGGACCAAGAGGCGCAATCGGCCATGGCCGCCATCGGCACCGCGACGAACCAGAAGATGGCCGACATGCTGGAAGCGCATGAGGATCACATGGTCTTTGCCCGCCAGGTGCTTGAAGCGAAAGCAAAAGCCGACGAACGCTTCGCGCGCCGCTTTGCCGCGATTGTCGAGAAACATGACAAGAACGCCTATGGCGAATGATGTCACGGACAGCCTGACCCGCGATCATGTCGCGCTGACCGATGCCTTTGCCGCGCGCCGCTATTTCGCGAAATTCGACGCCATTCTGGGCCATCTGACCCGGGTGGCGGCGCTGTTGAAATCCGAAGGGCGGTTTTCGGCCGAAGAGGTCGAGGCGGTCACCCGCTATCTGGTGGCGCTGAACCTGACTTTCCGGGCCTTGTCGATGAAATACCTGCTGACGGGGCGTGACACCGGCGCACCCCTGCCGCCGATGCAGATCGACCGGGTCGAAAGCGGGTTTCCGGTGTTCAATGAATTGCTGGTGATGGCCAATGACGCGATGCAGGCCGCGCGGCATCTGGACGGCTTGCCGGAGGCGCAGGCGCTGAAAGAGGCGATGCTGCGCCGGATAATCGGTGAGCAAACCATTCCCACAAAAGAACAATTCGCGCTGTCGCAACGGCTGTACTACGAGGAACTGCAGCGCGGGCGGCTGTTCTGGGCGCGCAACGACCCGCAGGCGGTCTGGCTGTCGGGCGAAGGGCGGGCGCGCAAACGCTATCTGATCCATTGGGCGGGTTACGATTCACAGTTGAACCTGCCCGCGATCTACCTGATGGAGGCCGAGGATTCCGGCCGCGTGGCCCTGCCCAAGGACCCCGAACGCTGGCCTGCCGTGCAGGCGCATCTGATGGGGCAGGCGATGGGGGGCCTGAAATTGCTGACCATCGCCAAGGGGTTCGACGAATTCTTTGATGACCTGCATCCCAAACGCCTGCGCCGGTTGCATGTCGGGCCGATGTATTCCAGCGCCTATACCGAACAGCAGGGCCCGATCCGCGAGGTTCTGGCCAGTGCCGCCGCGCCGCAGGGGCAGGATTGGGCGTTGGCCTTCATGCTGGAGGATCTGGAAAGCACCAGCGTGACCGCCGAAAAATCCGGCTGGTTTTCATCGGTGGAACGGCAGGTCTTTGCGCTGGATCCGTTTTCGGGGCGCGGGGTCGATACCGGGGCCACGCGAACGGAACGGGCGCTGGTCATCCCGGAACGGCCCTATCAGGTGCTTGCGGAACTGGCCCCGCCGGGGTTCGCGCAGGTGCGCAAGTTTGTGGTGGGCAGCGGTGGACGGGTGCTGCGGCACTGAACGGGGCCGGGCCGGCGTTGCCGAAAAGGAAAGATCATGTCGTTGAACACCGGACAGATGGAATTGCGTGAGGACGCTGTGCGGGCGGAATACGCCGCCGCGCTGGCGCTGCTGACGGGGTTCGATCATGCGCCCCGCCTTGGGGTGGCGCGGGATGTGGCGGTCGCCGAACGGTCGCCGGGGGTGCCGGCAACGCGGCGG
>JBGSJU010000334.1:0-1547 GCA_041741655.1 Rhodobacterales bacterium | reverse complement strand
GCGCCAGTTCCGCCGCCGCCGCCGTGACCGACCCCAGCCGGTCCAGCGCCTCCAGCGCCGCCAGCAGGGGCAGGGAGGGCAAATCGCGACGTGGCGGCATGATCCAGTATTCCCGTTCGGAATGGCAGGCTGCGAAACCATCGTTGGACGCGACCCTCCTTGCAAGCTATTCTTGGGCAAAGCGACAGGAGGTCCCGATGAAAGACGAAACCCGAGTGCTGAAAGCCAAGGAACAACCCGACCTCGGGCCGTTCGACTGGGCCGATCCCTTCCTGATCGCGGATCAGCTGACCGAGGACGAGCGCATGATGCGCGACGCCGCGCGCAGCTATTGCGACGAAAAGCTGATGCCGCGTGTCAAGACCGCCTTCGCCGACGAACACACCGACCCCGAAATTTTCCGCGAAATGGGTGCCATGGGCCTGTTGGGCACCACGATCCCGGAAGAATACGGCGGATTGGGCGCGGGGTATGTCGCCTATGGCCTGATCGCCCGCGAGGTCGAGCGGGTGGACAGCGGCTATCGCTCCATGATGTCGGTGCAGTCGTCCCTCGTGATGTATCCGATCTATGCCTATGGCACCGAGGAACAGCGGCAGAAATACCTGCCGAAACTGGCGAGTGGGGAATGGATCGGCTGTTTCGGCCTGACCGAACCCGATGCCGGGTCCGACCCTGCCGGCATGAAAACCCGCGCGGTGAAAACCGCGAACGGCTATCGCCTGAACGGCGGCAAGATGTGGATTTCGAATTCGCCGATCGCCGATGTGTTCGTGGTCTGGGCAAAATCCGACGCGCATGGCGGCAAGATCCGCGGCTTTATCCTTGAAAAGGGCATGAAGGGCCTCAGCGCGCCCAAGATTCTGAACAAGATGTCCTTGCGCGCGTCGATCACCGGCGAGATCGTGATGGAGGATGTCGAGGTCGGCGAGGATGCGCTGTTGCCGTTCGTCGAGGGGCTGAAAGGCCCGTTCGGCTGTCTGAACCGCGCGCGCTATGGTATCTCCTGGGGGGTGCTGGGCGCGGCCGAATTCTGCTGGCACGCTGCGCGGCAATACGGGCTGGACCGGTTCCAGTTCCGCCGCCCGCTGGCGCAGACGCAATTGTTCCAGAAGAAACTGGCCGACATGCAGACCGAGATTACGCTGGGCCTGCAGGCTTCGCTGCGCGTCGGCCGGTTGATGGACGAAGGCCGCGCCGCGCCCGAGATGATTTCGATCGTCAAGCGCAACAATTGCGGCAAGGCGCTGGATATCGCGCGGATGAGCCGCGACATGCATGGCGGCAATGGCATCAGCCTCGAATATGGCGTGATCCGCCACATGGTGAATTTGGAAACCGTGAACACCTATGAAGGCGCGCATGATGTGCATGCGCTGATCCTTGGCCGGGCGCAGACGGGCCTTCAGGCGTTCTTCTGAAATGTCCACTGATCGGGCCGAGGCGGTGCATGCCGCCTTCTTGGCGCGCGTAATGGCGGGCGATCTGCCTGCCGTTACGGGCCGCGCCGCTGATGCGGGGCTGACGGCGGATGACCTGCGCGCGAT
>JBGSJU010000333.1:0-1797 GCA_041741655.1 Rhodobacterales bacterium | reverse complement strand
CGCCTGCCCAAGCATCAGCGCGGTGCCGGACGGGGCATCCACCTTTTGGTTGTGATGCGCCTCGACGATCTCGATGTCCCAGCCCTCGCCCAGTGCCGCCGCAACCCGGCGCGTCATCTGCACCAGAAGGTTGACGCCAAGGCTCATGTTGCCCGCCCGGATGATCGTGGCATGGCGCGCGGCGGCGTTGATGCGGGCCAGATGATGCGGTTCGAACCCGGTCGTGCCGATCACATGTACCGCACGGGCCTGCGCGGCCAGCGCGGCGTAGTCCACCGTCGCATCGGGGCTGGTGAAATCCACCACGCCCTGCGCGGTGGCGAACGCCTCCAACGGGTCATCGGTGACGGTCACGCCAAGGGCCAAACCGCCCATGGCAACACCGATGTCCTGCCCGACCCAAGGATGGCCCGCGCGTTCGACCGTGCCCGCCAGCCGCAGCCCGGCATGGCCTTGCAATTCGGCGATCAGCATCCGGCCCATGCGGCCCGCTGCGCCCGTGACCACGATACCCGGCAATGCGTCGCTCATCTGGCACCCTCCAACGGTGCGCCCGTCATAGCGATGCGCCCGATGCTTGGCAAACCGGCGCGCAAGGCGTATCTGGGGGCATGGCAAAACAATCTTCCACTGGCCCCGGTGCGGGCGGCAATCGGGCGTTGCGCGTCGGCGAACAGATCCGGCGCAACCTGTCCGAAATCCTGATGCGGGGCGAAATCCACGATCCCGATCTGAACCGGCTGTCGATCACGGTGGGCGAGGTGCGCGTGACATCCGATCTGCGCGTGGCCACCGCCTACATCCTGCCCTTGGGTGGCGAAGGCAAGGCCGAGGCGGTCAAGCTGATGGCGCGGCACGCCGGCGAATTGCGCACCCGGATCGGCGCGATGCTTGGCATCCGCCATGCGCCCGAACTGCGGTTTCAACTGGATGAAACCTGGGACCGGATGGAAGAAACCCGCCGCCTGCTGGCGCAGGACGCGGTCAAGCGCGACATCGAAAGCTGACCCGTGGGGCGGGCGATTTTCCTTGCCCTGTGGCTGGGTCTGGCCGCCGGGGCTGCTGCCGCCGTCGAATGCCGCACTGTGATGCATGACGCCGCGTCCTACACGGTGTGCAGCATGGATTCGGTCGCGGACCTGCGGCTGTTCCTGACCAATGGCGATGGCCGGCCCTTTGGTCATTTCACCACGCTGGACAGGGCGCTGGCCGATCAGGGGCTGACACTGGCCTTTGCGATGAACGCGGGCATGTATCACGAAGACCGCAGCCCGGTCGGCCTTTATGTCGAGAACGGGGTCGCGGCCGCGCCGTTGCAGACCCGCGCCAGCCCGGGCAATTTCGGCCTGCTGCCGAATGGCGTGCTGTGCATTGGCGCAAGCCGCGTGCAGGTGATTGAAACCCTGGCCTTTGCCGCCCGACGCCCCGATTGCCGGTTCGCCACGCAGTCCGGGCCGATGCTGGTCATCGACGGCGCGCTGCATCCCCGGTTCCTGCCCGACAGCACGTCGCGCTATATCCGCAACGGCGTGGGCGTCGATGCCGCGGGACGGGTGCATTTCGCCCTATCCGACAGCCGCGTGACGTTCCACCAGTTCGGACGGTTCTTCCGCGACGTGTTGCAGACCCCGCAGGCACTGTATCTGGACGGGTCGATCTCGCGCCTGCACGCGCCGATGCTGGGCCGGTCCGACCCCGGTTTCGCCATGGGGCCGATCATCGGCGTGGTCATTCCGCGCTGACCGGATCACCCAAGGCGACCGGGCCTGGTGCGACCACCTCGGCACACCAGCCGCC
>JBGSJU010000332.1:0-2041 GCA_041741655.1 Rhodobacterales bacterium | reverse complement strand
GCGCGATCATAACCAGCACCGCAGGCTGGGCGGTGGGCTTTGCGCTGCCCGCGCAGGCGCTCTTTGCGGTGATCCTTGTCACGACTGCGCTGTCGTTCCTGTGCACGCTGGCCGCCACCCGGATCGAGGCGGCGAGCGGCCTGCCGGCGTGAACCGGCGTCAGATCCGATACGCCTTTTCACTGTCATACACCCATGCTATGCGCCGCCCCGACGGGCCGTCGGGCGGGCATTGGGCCGGTCTGCGCCCCCGCAAAGACCAAGCAAGGACACCTGACATGGCCATCGAACGCACCCTCTCCATCATCAAGCCCGACGCGACCAAGCGCAACCTGACCGGCAAGATCATCGCAAAATTCGAAGACGCCGGCCTGCGCATTGTCGCGTCCAAGCGCATCCACCTGACCCCGGCGCAGGCCGGCGAATTCTATGCCGAACACAAGGCGCGCGGGTTCTACGGCGAACTGGTCGCCTACATGGCGTCGGAACCGGTCGTGGTGCAGGTGCTGGAAGGCGAGGGCGCCATCCTGAAGAACCGCGAAGTCATGGGCGCGACCGACCCGGCCGAAGCCGCGCCGGGCACCATCCGCAAGGAATTCGCGCTGTCGAAAGGCGAAAACTCGGCGCATGGGTCGGACAGCGAGGCGGCCGCAGCGCGCGAGATCGCATTCTTCTTCTCGGGTCTTGAACTGGTCGGCTGACACCGGTTAGTTGATCTGGCTTTCGCAACCGCAAAGGCCGCTCCCACCGGGGCGGCCTTTTGTCATGTCCGGCGCGGGATGACGCCGATTTCGGCCAGCGCGCGGTCCAGCACGCTGTCGCTGTCGCTGGGGGCCGCGGATTTCAGCGCGTCGAACCGCACCCGCAGCGCCGCCTTTTCCGCGCCCTTGCAGTCGTTCCATGGACGGCCCTGCAAGGCCATCACCAGAACGTAGTAGCCAATGAAATGCGGTCGCACACCGGCTGCGATCAGCCGGGCATAGGCCACGTCCGGGCCAAGCGCCCGCAGGTCTTCCGCGCTGGTGATGCCTGCGCGGGCGCAATCGCGTTCGAACGCGGGACCAAGATTGCGGATCGACGAGACCGGCGTGCCCATGCCGCGAGATTAGCGGCGGGATGCGCACACGAAAAGCGTCAGATCGCGGCCCAGTCCTTGAACACCGGGGTTTGCGGCGCTGGGGGCTTGGCGGGCTCTTGCGGTTTCGGGGCTGGCTGCTCGGCCATGGTGGTCTCCTGATCTGTCCGCTTGGGGTGCGGATCTGGCGATTGTGCTGCGACTATAGGGCGCAGCTATGGCATGACGGGGACGGCTTCAAGGCCACACCCGCGCCAGCCCGCACGCTATCGGCGGCGGGCTGCCGATGCAGGTCAGGCCGGAATGGCAGCGGTGACGATGATTTCGACGCGATACTGTGGCGCGGCCAGTTTTGCCTCGCCGGTGGCGCGGGCGGGGGTATGGCCCGGGGCAACCCAAGCGTCCCAGACCGAATTCATCTCGACGTAGTCGGCGACGTCAGCCAGCCAGATGATCGTTTGCAGGATGTTTTCCTTGGACGTTCCGGCACTGGCCAGAATGCGGTCCACCTGCGCCAGACAATCGCGGGTCTGGTCCGCCACGGTGGCGCCTTCGCCGACCTGACCGGCCAGATAGACGGTGTTGCCATGAATGACGGCCTCGCTTATGCGCGGGCCGATGCCGATGCGTTTGATCATGGGATGTCCTTTTCGTCAGTGTGTTGCGGGGCGAAGTAGAGGTTTAACGTGAAGGTCCGGTCAGGCCAGTTTCACCATCGCATGCCGCTTTTTCCCGGCGGTCAGCTTCACCGGCAGGCGGGCGGCGTCGATCATCTGGCCTGCGTCTGTCACAAGGTCATCGTCCAGACGCGCGCCGCCTTCGGTGATCAGGCGTTTCGCGTCCTTGCCCGAGGCCGCAAGGCCGGCGCGCACGAACAGTTGCGCCACCGACACCGGCAGATCTGCGGCACTCAGGTCCAGCGTTGGCAGATCCTCACCGACGCCGCCCTGTTCGAACACCGCGCGGG
>JBGSJU010000331.1:0-2687 GCA_041741655.1 Rhodobacterales bacterium | reverse complement strand
CCAGCCGCTGCGCCACGGCCTGCGAGGCGCGGTTGTCCGCGTCGGTATAGCTGACCAGCGATGTCAGACCGGCGGCGATGGCGTGGGCGCGCAGTGCGGCGGCGGCCTCGGTGGCGTAACCCTGTCTTTCGTGGCCGTCATACAGCAACCAGCCCAGTTCCGGTTCCGGAAACCTTGGACCATTGCTGATGCCAACCTGACCGACCGTCACGCCCGCCGTGTCAATCATCAGCGCGCCATGCCCGAAAAGCGCCCAGCCCGCCGCATCATGGCAGAATATCCCCCAAGCCACACGCGCATCGAACGGCCCGCCCATGAAGGCCGCACGCGGCGAGGCCATGAACGCCGCGTAGGCCGGGAAATCCCCCGGAACCATCGGGCGCAGCACAAGGCGCGCGGTATGCAGGATGGGCGGCAGTGTCATTTCTTCTTGCCGAACCCCGACAGACCGCCCGGCAGTTTCATACCACCCATGCCCCCAAGCCCGCCCATGCCGCCCAGCCCCGGCATCTTGCCCTGCAACTGTTTCGCGGCGGCTTCCAGTGCGGCGGGGTCTTTCATGTCGGGCATCCCGCCCTTGCCCAGCATGCTTGCCATTGCCTGCTTCAGCATGCCGCCCCTGCCGCCCAGTTTCTTCATCATGTCCGCCATCTGGCGGTGCATCTTCAACAGCTTGTTCAGGTCCGACACCTCAAGCCCGGCCCCCGCCGCGATGCGTTTCTTGCGGCTGGCCTGCAGCAGATCGGGGTTGGCGCGTTCCTTCTTCGTCATCGACTGGATCAGCGCGATCTGGCGTTTCAGCATCTTGTCGTCCAGACCCGCTTCCTTGGCCTGCGACGCCATCTTGCCCATGCCGGGCATCATGCCCATCATGCTTTCCATGCCGCCCATCTTCAGCATCTGGTCCAGCTGCATCTTCAGGTCGTTCATGTTGAACTGACCCTTCTGGAACCGCTTCATCATCCGCTCGGCCTGTTCGGCCTCGAAGGTCTGCTGCGCGCGTTCCACCAGCGCGACAATGTCTCCCATGCCCAGAATGCGGCCGGCAACGCGGGACGGGTCGAACACCTCGATCGCGTCCATCTTTTCGCCCAGACCGACAAACCGGATCGGCTTGCCGGTGATCGCGCGCATCGACAGCGCCGCGCCGCCGCGCCCGTCGCCATCCATCCGGGTCAGCACAACACCAGTGACGCCGATCTTGTCGTCAAATTCGGTCGCGACATTCACCGCGTCCTGCCCGGTCAGGCCATCGACCACCAGCAGCGTTTCGCGCGGGTTGGCGACGTCGCGCACGGCGGCCGCCTGCGCGATCAGTTCGGCGTCGATGTGCAACCGGCCAGCGGTATCCAGCAGATACACGTCATAGCCGCCCAAGGCCGCCTGCACCTTGGCGCGTTTGGCAATCGCCACCGGGTCCTCGCCCTTGACGATGGGAAGGGTATCGACGCCGATCTGCGCGCCCAGAATGGCAAGCTGTTCCATCGCGGCAGGGCGATTGGTGTCCAGCGACGCCATCAGAACCTTCTTGCCCTCGCGGTCCTTCAACCGCTTGGCCAGTTTCGCTGTCGTCGTCGTCTTGCCCGACCCTTGCAACCCCACCATCAGGATCGGCGCGGGCGGATTGTCGATCTTCAACCGGCCCGGATCGGCATCGCCGGTCAGCACGGCGATCAATTCGTCATGGACGATCTTGACCACCTGCTGCCCCGGCGTGATCGACTTCGTCACCGCTGCCCCGGTCGCCTTTCTCTCCACCGCCTTGATGAAATCGCGCACCACGGGCAGCGACACGTCAGCCTCAAGAAGCGCCACCCGCACCTCGCGCAGCGCGGCGCGCACGTCATCTTCGGACAGGGCGCCCTGTTTTGTCAGCCGGTCGAAAACGCTGCCAAGGCGCTCTGACAAGGAAGAAAACATGCGCGGTCCTTTCGCGGTTCAGGGTATCCGGTCCGATATGGGGACCGGGGCGGCAAACGGCAAACGCCCAAACGCGAAACACCCCCGTGGGCGCAACGCGCTGACGGGGGGCGATCCACGGGCGAGCGTGGACCGGAAGCCTGAAGCCTCCGGGATGGCGTCGGGATAGGGCAGGGCGCGGCGCGAGTCAAGTCACCGCCGGCTTGATAGGCAAGTCCTATTGTTCGACTGGATAGCGATATTGAATTTCCATGACGTCTGCGTCACCCTGCACGGCATACCGGAGTATTCCATGCGCCAGGCCGAAACCCAGCCCCCCGAGGCCGCGCTGCGGTCGATCATTGATGCCCAGTTGCATCTGGACGGGCCGCTGTTGCCGATCCTGCACGCATTGCAAGCCGCGTTTGGTCATGTGCCGGATGCTGCACTGCCGCTGATCGCGCAGCGCCTGAACGTCACGCGGGCCGAGGTGCATGGCGTGATGACCTTTTACCACGATTTCCGCGAAACGCCCGCCGGGCGGCATGTGGTGAAAATCTGCCGGGCCGAGGCGTGCAAGGCCATGGGCGCGGACCGCCTCGCCGATCATGCCCGCGCGCGGTTGGGGGTGGATTGGCAGGGCACCACGGCGGATGGCGCGGTGACGCTGGAACCGGTTTATTGTCTGGGCCTGTGCGCCTGTGCCCCTGCCGTGATTGTGGACGGGCAGGGCCAGAACCGCTTGGTGGGTCGCGTTGACGCGGCGCGGTTCGACGCGCTGCTGGCCG
>JBGSJU010000330.1:0-4191 GCA_041741655.1 Rhodobacterales bacterium | reverse complement strand
CCCGCGCCGCCTGGGCGCGCAACGAGGTGCTGATCCGACGCCTCGCCCGGGTGGAAACCCTGACCGAGGTGGACGCCTTCCCCAAAGGCACGGTGACCATTCCCGCCGAGGGCGCGACCTTTGGCTTGCCGCTGGCCGGGGTGATCGACGTGGGCGGCGAAAAGGCGCGGTTGGAAAAGACGCTGGAAAAACTGGCCAAGGAATTGGCGGGCATGCAGGGCCGGCTGAACAACGCGGCCTTTGTCGCATCCGCCCCCGAAGAGGTGGTGGCGGAAACCCGCGAACAGGTGGCGCAGAAGGCCGACGAGGCACGGGTATTGCAGGGCGCGCTGGCCCGGTTGGCCGAACTGGGCTGAGAGCACGAGGGGGGCGCTGCCCCCCGCCTGCGGCCCCCCGGGATATTTGGAAACCGAAGACGCCGAAGGGGGCTTTCGGGCAGCGGGTCGGTCTGGCAAGGTCGCGCGGGATAACGCGAGGAGACCCCCATGATCACGATCTACGGCGTGCTGCGCAGCCGCGCCACGCGACCTGTCTGGCTGTTGGATGAACTGGGTGCGGATTACAAACTGGTGCCGGTGATCCAGTCCTACCGGCTGGCCGACCCACAGGCGGCGGATGCGCCCCTGAACACCGCATCACCGGCGTTTCTGGCGGTGAACCCGATGGGTCAGGTGCCCGCGCTGGACCACGACGGGTTCCATTTGGCGGAATCCATGGCGATCACGTTCTACCTGTCGCGCGTGTTGACCGGCGATGCCTGCCCCCGCGATGCGCGCGAGGAAGCCGAGGCGGTGCAATGGGCGCTGCTGGCGACATCCGCCGTGGAAACCTCCGCGCTGGACATTCTTTACACCTATGGCAAGGGCGAAGCGGGTACCGAAGCCGGACAGGCCAAGCTGGCGGCGGCGACCGCGGCGCTGGCACGGCCCTACGCGCGCATCGAGGCGCATCTGCAAGGGCGCGACTGGCTGATGGGGGGTCGGTTCACCGTGGCCGATATCCTGCTGGCCGAGGCGGTGCGCTATACCCAGCCGCACGCGCCCGCCTTGGCACCCTATCCGGCGCTGTCGGCTTGGATCGCGCGGTGTCAGGCCCGGCCAGCATTCCAGGCCATGATGGCGCGGCGCAACGCCGAACCGGCCTGAGACGCGAGCAGGGGGATGTGCGTGCTTCCCCCTGCCCGCCCGTTCTGGCATAACCGCCCAAATCAGAAAAAAGAGCAGCCCGAAGAAAGCGCCGCCAATGTCCGACAACCTGCTGGGCCAGACCGGCCTTGAGACCTATGACGCCAGCAGCATCGAGGTGCTGGAGGGGCTGGAGCCCGTCCGCAAGCGCCCCGGCATGTATATCGGCGGTACGGATGAACGCGCGCTGCATCATCTGGTGGCTGAAATCGTGGACAATTCGATGGACGAGGCGGTGGCGGGGCATGCGAACCGCATCGAGGTGGAATTGCACGCCGATTATTCCGTCACCGTGCGCGACAACGGGCGCGGCATCCCGGTCGATCCGCACCCGAAATTCCCCGGCAAATCCGCGTTGGAGGTGATCCTGTGCACCCTGCACGCGGGCGGAAAGTTCGGCGGCAAGGCCTATCAGACCTCGGGCGGATTGCACGGTGTAGGCGCGTCGGTGGTCAATGCGCTGTCGGATATCATGATCGTGCAGGTCGCGCGCAACAAGGAGTTGTACGAACAGCGGTTCTCGCGCGGCATCCCGCAAGGCCCCATCGCGCGCATCGGCGCGGCACCGAACCGGCGCGGCACCACGGTGACCTTTCATGCCGACGAGACGATCTTTGGCCATCATCGGTTCAAACCGGCGCGCATGTTCAAATCCATCCGGTCCAAGGCCTATCTGTTTTCCGGCGTGGAAATCCGCTGGAAATCCGAGATCGACGATGGCGAGACCCCGCGCGAGGCCACGTTCCACTTTCCCGGCGGGCTGGCGGATTACCTGAATGATACGTTGGGCAAGGTCGCAACCTATGCTGATCAACCCTTTGCCGGAACCGTCGATTTCAATGAAAAATTCGCCACGCCCGGCAAGGTGGAATGGGCGATCAACTGGACGCCGGCGCAGGACGGCTTCATCCAGTCCTATTGCAACACCGTGCCCACCCCCGAAGGCGGCACGCATGAGGCCGGGTTCTGGGCCGCGATCCTGAAAGGCATCCGCGCCTATGGCGAACGGGTGAAAAACCGCAAGGCGGACCAGATCACCCGCGAGGATCTGGTGGCAGGCGGTTGCGCGCTGGTCAGTTGTTTCATCCGCGAACCGGAATTCGTGGGCCAGACCAAGGACCGGCTGGCCACCGCCGACGCCGCGCGTCTGGTCGAAGGTGCGGTGCGCGACCATTTTGACACTTGGCTGGCGAATGACACCAAATCGGCGGGCGCGATCCTTGATTTCCTGATCCTGCACGCCGAGGAACGGCTGCGCCGCCGGCAGGAGAAGGAAACCCAGCGCAAGACGGCGACGAAACGTCTGCGCCTGCCCGGCAAGCTGGTGGATTGTTCGGCGGTGAACCGCGCGGGTACCGAATTGTTCATCGTCGAAGGCGACAGCGCCGGCGGATCGGCCAAGATGGCGCGCGAACGCACTTTTCAGGCGCTGCTGCCCTTGCGCGGCAAGATCCTGAACGTGCTGGGCGCGGCCTCAGGCAAGCTGGGGCAAAATCAGGAAATCAACGATCTGTGTCAGGCGCTTGGCGTGCAGATGGGCACAAAGTTCAACGTCGATGACCTGCGCTATGACAAGATCATCATCATGACCGACGCCGATGTGGACGGCGCGCATATCGCGTCGCTGCTGATGACGTTCTTCTTCACCCAGATGCGGCCGATGATCGACAAGGGGCACCTGTATCTGGCCTGCCCGCCGCTGTATCGCCTGACCCAAGGTGCGAAACGGCTGTATGTGGCGGACGATGCCGAAAAGGAACGCTGGCTGGCCAAGGGTCTGGGCGGCCCCAAAGGATCTGGCGGAAAGATCGACGTGCAGCGGTTCAAGGGTCTGGGCGAGATGGACGCCAAGGACCTGAAAGACACCACGATGAACCCCGCGACCCGCAAACTGATCCGCGTGACGATCGACGAGGACGAACCGGGTGAAACCGGCGATCTGGTCGAACGGCTGATGGGGAAAAAGCCGGAACTGCGGTTCCAGTATATTCAGGAAAACGCGCGGTTTGTGGAGGAACTGGACGTCTGACGCGCCGCCCCGCCATGACCGGGGGCGACCGAGGTGCGACAGAGGTGCGGGCCGGCAGCTTGGCCCTTGACCGCCGCCACCATCACGGGGTCAATCGGCCCATGCGTCTTGTCCTCATCCTTTGCATTCTGCTGGCGGGCTGTGGTCGGCCCCTGACCGGGACCGAACGCGCGTTTCTGGACACGTTGCACGGGTCCACGCTGGACATGGACCGGGTCCGGCTGTTGGGCACGCTGATGGAAAACCCGCAGCCCTATACCCGCAAGGCGCGGCCGCGCGTCACTTGCACCGAACGGGTCTATCCGCCGCCGCGCACCGGGCGGGTCTATGTGTCCACCGGCGCGATGGCGGGGTTTCGTACCGTCTGGTTCCGTGACGACCTGTGGCGCAAGAACTTCGTGCCCGAATGGCCCGCCCGCATCCATCTGTGGGACGCGATGCTGTTTGCGCATGAAATCACCCATGTCTGGCAATGGCAGAACCGCGCCACCACCGGCTATCACCCGCTGAAGGCCGCGTTCGAACATGTGGCCAAGGCCGACCCCTATCTGTTCGATCCCGAGAGCCGCGCGGATTTCCTGACCTTCGGCTATGAACAGCAGGCGATGATCGTCGAGGAATTCGTCTGTTGCCGCGCCCTTGCCCCCAAGGCACCGCGCACCGCGCGGTTGCAGGCCATGCTGGCCACCGTGATGCCGGTCGCGCCGTTGCAATCGCTGGCGCGACCGGATGTGCTGATCCCGTGGGATGGCGTGCAGGTCGCAGGCATCTGCGACTAACGCTGGATCGATTCCAGATAGGCAAGGATCGCCGCCAGCGATCGCGGCACCGGCGATGGCTGGGCGTCGCCGACATTCACCGGCACGGTCGGCCCATACAGCAGCGCGCCGAATTCCGGCATGCCGGCCGCGTCGGGCCGTCTGGTATAGCCGTCGATCTGGGACAGCACCGCCGCGCGCGGGAATACCCCGCCGGCCC
>JBGSJU010000329.1:0-4417 GCA_041741655.1 Rhodobacterales bacterium | reverse complement strand
GGCGAACCCTTGTCGGTCCGCACCGCAGCGACCTGTTGGGCACCTACCGCGCCAAGGGGCTGCCCGCCGCGGATTGTTCCACCGGCGAACAAAAGGCGCTGCTCTTGTCGCTGATCCTTGCCAATGCCCGTGCGCTGGCGGCAGACCTAGCCAGCCCGCCGATCCTGCTGCTGGACGAGGTCGCGGCGCATCTGGACGCGCCCCGCCGTGCGGCCTTGTATGACGAACTCTGCGCGCTGGGCGCACAGGCGTTCCTGACCGGCACGGGGGCGGAACTGTTCGCGGAACTGGGCGCCCGCGCGCAATCCATCGAGGTGACGGAAACCGCGGGCATATCGGCATTGGTGCTGCACCCCTGACCCTCTTTAACCCCCGCAGCGAACGCGTTACGCAGGCGCGTCAATCGCGAGGCCCGTCATGACCGTCACCTTCTGGCAACTTCTGGTTTATGCCGGCGGCATGGCCGCCTTGTGGGCCATTCCCGGCCCGGTTTGGGTGGCGCTGACCGCGCGCACCATGGCGGGCGGGTTCGCCGCCGCATGGCCGCTGGCCATCGGGATGGCGCTGGGCGATCTGGTCTGGCCGCTGGTCGCGGTGCTGGGCCTGACATGGATCGGCGATGTCTATGGCGATTTTCTGGCCATGCTGCGGTGGGTCGCCGCACTGATCTTCATCGCCATGGGGGTGGCTCTGATCCGCCAGCCCGCCGTGACCCCCGGCACCAATTCGCGCCTGACCCGACCGGGCCTCTGGGCCGGGTTCTCCGTGGGGCTGGCCGCCGTGATCGGCAATCCCAAGGCGATGCTGTTCTACATGGGCGCGCTGCCGGGGTTCTTCGATCTGACGCGGCTGGGCTGGGCCGATATCGTCGCCATCGGCGCCGTATCGGCGGCGGTACCGGCGCTGGGCAACCTTGGTCTGGCGTTGTTTGTTGACCGGGCGCGGCGGTTGTTGCAAAGCCCGGCGGCGATCCGCCGGATGAACCTGATCTCGGGTGGGTTGCTGATTGCCGTGGGTCTGGTGATCCCATTCCTGTAGGGGGGCCTCTGACCCCAAATATTGTGTCTTGCGCGTGACATTCCCGCGTCCGACCGCTATACATCGTGCATAATATCAAGGGTTTTCGACACATGGCCGAAACAGCCAAGCAGCCGGGCGAATACGGCGCAGATTCCATCAAGGTTCTTCGTGGGTTAGAGGCGGTGCGCAAGCGCCCGGGCATGTACATCGGTGACACCGATGACGGGTCGGGCCTGCATCACATGGTCTATGAAGTGGTGGACAACGGGATTGACGAGGCGTTGGCCGGTCATGCCGATTATGTGCATGTCAAAATCCACGCCGACAGTTCCGTGTCGGTGCGTGACAATGGCCGTGGCATCCCGGTGGGCATCCACGCCGAAGAAGGCGTGTCGGCGGCCGAGGTCATCATGACCCAACTGCACGCGGGCGGCAAATTCAACAACACCGATGACAGCGGCAACGCCTATAAAGTGTCGGGCGGGCTGCACGGCGTCGGCGTGTCGGTGGTGAACGCGCTGTCCGACTGGCTGGAACTGCGGGTCTGGCGCGACGACACCGAATACCGTGCGCGGTTCGAAAACGGCTTTACCGTGGAACATGTCTATCCCGTCGGCCCCGCGCCGGGCGAGAAGGGCACCGAGGTGCGGTTTCTGGCCGCCGCCAAGACCAACCACCCCGAAGGCACGTTTTCCAACCTCGACTATCATTTCGAGATTCTGGAACGGCGTCTGCGCGAACTGGCCTTTCTGAATTCCGGCGTGAAGATCATCCTTGAAGATGAACGCCCCGCCGTGCCGTTGAAAACCGAGTTGTTCTACGAAGGCGGCGTGCGTGAATTCGTGAAATACCTGGATCGGTCCAAGACACCCGTGATGCCGCAACCGATCTACATGGTCGGCGATCGTAACGGTATCGGCGTCGAGGTGGCGATGTGGTGGAACGATACCTACCACGAAACCGTGCTGCCGTTCACCAACAACATCCCGCAGCGCGATGGCGGCACGCATATGGCGGGGTTCCGCGCCGCGCTGACGCGGACCATCGGCAAATATGCACAGGAAAGCGGCATCGCGAAACGCGAAAAGGTCGATTTCACCGGCGATGACGCCCGCGAAGGGCTGACCTGCGTTTTGTCGGTCAAGGTGCCCGACCCGAAATTTTCCAGCCAGACCAAGGACAAACTGGTGTCATCCGAAGTGCGACCCGCGGTCGAGAACCTGGTGAACGAAAAGCTGACAGAATGGTTCGACGAAAACCCCGCCGCCGCCAAGGTGATCGTCGGCAAGATCATCGAGGCCGCCTTGGCCCGCGAAGCCGCCCGCAAGGCGCGCGAATTGACCCGTCGCAAGACGGCGATGGATGTGAATTATCTGGCCGGCAAGCTGAAGGATTGCGCGGAAAAGGATCCCAGCAAGACCGAGGTGTTCCTTGTCGAAGGTGACAGCGCTGGCGGATCGGCGCAGACGGGCCGTGACCGGCGCACGCAAGCCGTGCTGCCGTTGCGTGGCAAGATCCTGAACGTGGAACGCGCGCGGTTCGACCGCATGCTGGGCAGTCAGGAAATCGGCAACCTTGTCGTGGCTTTGGGCACCGGCATTGGTCGCGACGAATTCAACATCGCCAAATTGCGCTACCACAAGATCGTCATCATGACCGACGCCGATGTGGACGGCGCGCATATCCGCACGTTGCTGCTGACTTTCTTCTACCGCCAGATGCCGCAACTGATCGAGGGCGGGTTCCTGTATATCGCGCAACCGCCGCTGTACAAAGTCGCGCGCGGCAAGTCCGAGGTGTATCTGAAAGATCAGGCGGCGCTGGACGAATACCTGATCGAACAGGGCGTCGAAGGTGCGGTGTTGCGGCTGGGATCGGGCGCGGAAATTGGTGCCGCCGACCTGAAGCGCGTGGTCGAGGAAGCCCGCGCCGTGCGGCGGATACTCGGCGCGTTTCCAACGCATTACCCCCGCCACATCATTGAACAGGCCGCGATTGCGGGCGCGTTCGAACAGGGTCGCGCGGATGCCGATCTGCAAGGCGTGGCGGATGTGGTGGCGCAGCGGCTGGACCAGATCGCCGCCGAATACGAAAAGGGCTGGCAGGGCCGCATCACGCAGGACCACGGCATCCGCCTTAGCCGCGTGTTGCGCGGGGTCGAGGAATTGCGCACGCTGGATGGGGCCGTGCTGCGGTCCGGCGAGGCGCGGCGGTTGTCGCAGGCTTCGTCCAACACCCGCGACATCTACCGCGATCCGGCGCGCCTGATCCGCAAGGATCGCGAACAGCTGATTCACGGGCCGATCGACCTGCTTAAATCCATTCTGACCGAAGGCGAAAAGGGGCTTTCCCTGCAACGCTACAAGGGACTGGGCGAAATGAACCCGGAGCAGCTGTGGGAAACCACGCTGGACCCCGAGGCGCGGACGCTGTTGCAGGTCAAGGTCGATGATCTGGCCGAGGCGGACGATATCTTTACCAAACTGATGGGCGATGTGGTCGAACCCCGGCGCGCGTTCATTCAGGACAACGCACTGAACGTCGCGCATCTGGACACCTGACGCGGCCCGATTGCCCGGTTAACAGGCAATCGGGTTGCCAACGGCTCAATCGTTTGCCGTTCCGGTCGATTGGCGCAGTAGAGCAGGTGCGTTGGCCGTTGACAGGACCTTCGCTGCGCGCAAACTTGTTAGAAAGCTGCAAACATCCCTAACGGCAATCACGCCCTGTTGCGATCCATCACCGGATCGCAGGGGTGTTTTGTTTTTGGAGAGCCGGTTGTGAAACGGAAGATCGAAATCGGCCTGCTCTATTCCCGCTCCAGCAGTTATGCGCTGATCGCCGAGGCGAGCCGTGCCGGCGCGCTTGCCGCCGTTGCGGCTGTGAACTCCGACCCGGCGCTGGACCTGCACTTTGTTCCGGTCGAACAGGATCCGGGCGGCAATGCCGATCAGTATGGCCCATGCTGCGAACAGATCCTGCGCGACAGCACCGCGCGGCATGTGATCGGCTGCGTGACCTCGTGGAGCCGCAAAGAGGTCATTCCAAGTCTGGAAAAGCTGGGCGGGACGCTGTGGTATCCACTGCCCTACGAAGGGTTCGAGGCGTCCGATCACGTCGTCTACACCCATGCCTGCCCCAACCAGCACCTGTTTCCGCTGCTGGACTGGGCTCTGCCGGCGCATGGGCGGCGCGCTTATCTGACCGGGTCGAACTATATCTGGGGGTGGGAGATCAACCGGCTGGCCCGAAGTATCGTGACGGCGGCGGGGGGCGAAATTCTGGGCGAGCGGTATCTTTCGATCGGGGCCGTGGATGTAAACCGGATGATCGCCGAGATTCGTGCGACGCGGCCGGATTTCGTGCTGAACTCGCTGGTGGGCGCGTCGTCTTATGC
>JBGSJU010000328.1:0-1646 GCA_041741655.1 Rhodobacterales bacterium | reverse complement strand
GATCGCCGCGCACCGTGACCATGCCGCAGAGGCCCCGATCGGCCACCGTGACCCGTCCCGTGAAGATTGCGCCGCCAAGGGCGCTGATCGCGTCAGCCATTCTGTTTTTCCCCCGCCGGGTCGTAGAATACCGGGCTGACGATCCGCGCTTTCACGCTGCCGCCATCCAGTTTCGGAAACTCGATCACCTCGCCGATCCGGTCCGGCCCGCGCCGCACCAGACCCATGGCGATGCCACGCCCCAGCGTGGGCGAGAAATAGGTGGACGTCACGCGGCCTTGGGTGTTGCGTTGGCCGTTCGCGTTGCGCCCGTCATCCACCGCATAGGCCCCATCCGGGATCACCGACCCGTCCAGAGTTTCCAGCCCCACCAGTTTCCAGCGGTCGGGATCCTGCATCCGGACCCGTTCCTGCCCGCGTTTGCCGATGTAATCCGGCTTTTTCTTCGAGATCGCCCAGTCGAGGCCAAGGTCCTGCGGGATCACCGTGCCGTCGGTTTCATCACCGATCATGATGAAGCCCTTTTCGGCCCGCATCACATGCAGCGCCTCGGTGCCATAGGGCGTGGCGCCAAACGCCGCCCCGGCCGCCAATACCATGTCCCAGAACGCGCGGCCAACACTGGCCGGCACGGCGATTTCATAGCTCAACTCGCCCGAAAACGAAATCCGCAACACCCGCGCCGTGATGCCACCCAGCGTGCCTGCGGCCCAGTGCATGTGCGGCAGCGCGGCGTGCGACACGTCCATCCCGCCCAGATTTTCCAGCACGCGGCGCGCGTTCGGCCCGACCACGGCGAATTGTGCCCAGTGTTCGGTGACGTTGGCCACATAAACCCGCAGGTCATGCCATTCGGTTTGCAGCCATTCTTCCAGATGCGCATGGATGCGGTCGGCGCCGCCGGTGGTGGTGTGGCACAGGAAGCTGTCGTCCGACAGCCGCGCGACCACGCCATCGTCGATCAGAAAGCCGTTTTCGTTGCACATCAGGCCGTAACGGCAACGCCCGACGGGCAGGGTGGACATCATGTTGGTATAGATCAGGTCAAGGAATTTGCCGGCATCCGGGCCCTTGACCACCAGCTTGCCCAGCGTGGACGCGTCCAGCAGGCCCAGCGATGTGCGCGTTGCGGTGATTTCGCGGCGCACCGCATCCTGATGGGTTTCGCCCGCGCGAGGATAGCAATAGGGCCGGCGCCACTGTCCCACCGGTTCCCAATGCGCGCCCGCGTCCATGTGCCAGTCATAGAGGCAGGTTTGCCGCACCGGCTGGAACAGCGCGCCGCGCGCCGCGCCGCCGATGGCCCCCATCGAGATCGGCGCATAGGGCGGGCGGAAGGTGGTGGTGCCGGTCTGCGGAATCGGCTGACCCAATGCATCCGAAAGGATCGCCAACCCGTTGATGTTGGACAGTTTGCCCTGATCCGTCGCCATGCCCAGCGTGGTATAGCGTTTGGCATGTTCGACGGATTGATAGCCTTCCTGCGCGGCCAGTTGCACATCGCTGACCTTGACATCGTTCTGGAAATCCAGCCACGCCTTCGCCCGCAGTTTCGCCCCCGCGCCCTGCGGCATCAGCCAGACTGGCAACAGCGGGGCTTCGTCCGGAGCCTCGACCCGCGGGCCGCCCGCGTCCGCCATCACCTC
>JBGSJU010000327.1:0-4060 GCA_041741655.1 Rhodobacterales bacterium | reverse complement strand
GGCGGCGATCTGCGCGCGATCCGGGCGGGCGACCGCGAGGTGGCGCGGGAATGGCTGTTGCATGCGCCCGCGCTGGCCGTGGTGATACTGTGGTGGGTCACGGTCGGCACGCTGCCGCTGTGGGCGTTGCTGCTGGGCAGTTACGCGGCGCTGTCGATCCTGAAAATCCGCACCTTTCTGGAACACCGCGCGCATGACCGGGCCTCCGCCCGCACCGTGGTGGTCGAGGATCGCGGCCCGCTGGCCCTGTTGTTTCTGAACAACAACCTGCATGTGGTGCATCACATGCACCCCTGCGTGGCGTGGTATCGGCTGCCCGCGCTCTACGCGTCGCGCCGCGCCGACTATCTGCGGCGCAACGGCGGCTATCTGTATCGCAGCTATGCCGAGGTGTTTGCCCGGCATTTCCTGCGCGCCAAGGATCCGGTGCCGCATCCGTTGTGGCCCCGCGGGGACTCGCCTCCGCGCTGAAACACAGGCAGAAGGCGGCCATGGAACTTTGGGTCGCCGTCACTTTTGCCGCTGCCGTCTTTCAGACGGCGCGCTTCATGCTGCAAAAGCATCTGGCAGGCGCGGCGCTCAGCGTGTCGGGGGCCACCTTCGCGCGCTTTGTCTATTCCGCGCCGTTGGTGGCGGGGCTGTTGATCTGGGCGGTCCGCGACAGCGGCCTGCCGGAGCTGGGCGCGGCGTTCTGGCCCAATGTGGTGGTGGGCGCGGTGGCGCAGGTGCTTGCGACGCTGTGCGTGGTGGCGGTGTTCGGCCTGCGCAATTTCGCGGTCGGCATCACCTTGATGAAAACCGAAGTGGTGCTGACCGTCCCGGTCGGTCTGGTGCTGTTGGGCGAAGGCGTTTCCGTCTGGGCGCTGGCCGCGATCCTGATCGGGCTGGGGGGTGTTCTGGCGCTGACCGACATGCCGGGCATGGCCGGACCCTGGGTTCAGCGGCTGTGGAACCGCGCGGCGGGGCTGGGGTTGGCATCGGGCGCGATTTTTGCCGTGTCATCCGTGACCTATCGCGCCGCGTCATTGCAGGTGGACAGCGATCAGCCGTTCCTGCGTGCGCTGGTGACGCTGGCCGCCGTGGTGGCGGTGCAGGTGGCCGGCATGGGCGCATGGCTGATCTGGCGCGACCGCGCACAATTGCGGGCCGTGTTCCGCGCGTGGCGGGTGGCGGGCTGGGTCGGCGTCGCGTCGATGGCGGGGTCGCTGTGCTGGTTCACTGCCTTCACCTTGCAGAATGCCGCGCTGGTCAAGGCGGTGGGGCAGGTGGAACTGTTGCTGTCGATCATCGCGGGTGCCGTGGTGTTCCGCGAACGGCTGTCGCAGCGCGAGGCCATCGGCATGGCGCTGGTCAGTGCGTCCGTCCTGACATTGGTCCTATCCCCCTGAGCCGCAGGAACAGGCTTTCTTCCACCCCGTTGTGAAAGAACGGCACCGAGGCGGGCGGGGCGGGATCGGTGGCGCGCGCTGCGACCTCGGCCAGCACGACCTCGGTGATGAAGGGCAGATCGAAGGTGCGCACCTCGGGCAGGGGGATCCATTGCAGGTGTGACAGCTCGTCACAGGCGGCACCGAAATCATCCAGATTGCCTGCGATGGCATCGGCATCGACCAGAAAGAACCGCGCATCGAACCGGCGCGGCCTGCCCGGCGGGGTAATGGCGCGGAACACGAATTGCAGCGGATGGGCCACGGGCACATGGCCGGTGGCGGCAAATGTGGCCCAATCCGGCGGCGGAGTAACGGGCCATGCGCCCGGCTGGCCCAGCACCAGCCCGGTTTCCTCCCACAGCTCGCGGATGGCCGCGGCGGCCAGTGCATGGGCCAGATCGGGGGGTGCTTCTTCGCACAGCCGGTCGCCACAGGGCGCGGGCAGCGGGGTCGCCAGCGGCACATCCCGGTCGCCGACATCCACCGCGCCGCCGGGAAAGACGAACTTGTTCGGCATGAACACGGCGCTGGCGCCGCGTTGCCCCATCAGCACGCGCGGGGTGGCCCACCGATCCCGCAGCACGATCACGGTGGCCGCATCGCGCAGCGCGGACTTGTCTTCGGTCATGCCGGCCCTCCGTGTCTGCGCGGCCTATGGTGCAGAGGAAAACCCATGCATGTGCCGCGCCCATTGAAAGGCGATCATCGCCCCCTTCAATCGCGGTAACAGGTAAAGCGAAAGCGCCACCGTGCCAATCGCGAAGATGGTGAACAGCACCAGTGGTTCCGGCCGGAACCGTTCGAACACGATCAGCAACAAGGGCGCCATCAGATGCCCGACGATCAGGATCGTCAGATAGGCCGGGCCGTCATCGGCGCGGTGATGATGCAGTTCCTCGCGGCAGACCGGGCAACTGGCGCGCACCGACAGATAGCCTTTCAGCAACGGTCCCGACCCGCAGGACGGGCAACGGCGACGCCAGCCCTTGATCAGGGCCGGCCAGAGCGGGCGTTCGTCATCGGGCTGGGACGCGTCGGGGGAAGGGACGTTGTCGGTCATGCAAACCTCGCAGGGATGCGAACTCATAACGCCAAACATCAGCCAAAGGGAACTGCGTGCGCCACGCTTGCGGCCCGATGTCGCAAACGGTGGCAGGGAATTCGGCACGATCCGCATCACGGCTGCGTGAGACGGCGACGGAAACCCGCGCTGCTGGCGTTTGGTATTGCAGAACCGGACGGACAGTCCGCCCGGGCAGTGCAAAGGACATATCATGGAACGTATCGTTGCCGCCATTCTGGCAGGAACTGTCGTGTTGTCGCTGGGCGGGGCCGCAATGGCCGACCAGCGTGAAGAGGGCCGGATGGGCCAAGGCGGCCACGGCATGAGCGGCCACGGCATGGGCGGGCATGGCATGGGCGATGACGGCATGGACCATCAGGGCATGGGCGATCGCAGCATGGGTCCGCGCATCGACTTTGACGTGGTGGATGCCGACAAGGACGGCAAGATCACGCCCGCCGAAATCGCCGCCAGCCGCGCCGCACGCTTTGCCGCCGCCGATACCAACAAGGATGGCAAGCTGGACCGCGCCGAACTGGCCGCACAAGCGCAGCAGATGATGGCGGAACGGATGGCCACCCGCGCGCTGGACATGCTGGATGCGGACCGTGACGGTGCCCTGTCGGCAGAAGAAATGGCGGATGGACCCGGCTTTGGCGCGCGGATGTTCACCCGGTTGGACGCCGACAAGGACGGAGCCCTGACCCGCGACGTGGTGAACGCCGCGCGCGACGCGATGGGCCAGCGCGGCGGGAACGCCAAGCGTGGCGACGACCGCAAGGACGACTGATCCTTGCACCCTCGCCCTGCCGCGCATTGCGCGGCGGGGCGGACCGGCGTAACGGCAGGGCATAATGATGGCCTTTGACGCGGAAAATGCCGAAACGGACGAGGCGTTGCTGGCGGCCTATGCCGCCAGTGACCCGCGTGCGGCGCGTGCTTTGACGCTGCGGCTGGGGCCAAGGGTGTTTGGCCACGCGATGCGCATGACCGGCAATCGGGCTGAGGCCGAGGACATTACGCAAGAGGCGCTGTTGCGGCTGTGGCGGCAGGCGCCCGACTGGCGGTCTGGCGAGGCCAAGGTCTCGACCTGGCTTTACCGCGTCACCGGCAACCTGTGCATCGATCGGGCCCGGGCGCGGCGACCGTCGGTGGCTTTGGACGCGATCACCGAGCCGGCGGACGAGGCCGTGCATTCTGAGGCCCGTTTGCAGGACAAGGCCCGGATGGAGGCCTTGCAGGTGGCATTGGTAAGCCTGCCGGACCGCCAGCGTCAGGCGGTGGTGCTGCGCCATATCGAAGGGCTGGGCAATCCCGAGATTGCCCGGATCATGGACATGAGCGTCGAGGCAGTGGAAAGTCTGACGGCGCGCGGGAAACGGGCCTTGTCTGCGGCACTTGCCGGACGGCGCGAGGAGTTGGGATATGCGGAAAGCTGAGGATTTGATGGACGACGCCGACCTTGACGCGCTGTTCGCCACGGCACGGGCCAACCCGCCGCTGCCCTCGGGCGCGGTGATGGATCGGATGTGCACGGCTGCGCTGGCCGCGCAACCGACACGTCTGC
>JBGSJU010000326.1:0-6250 GCA_041741655.1 Rhodobacterales bacterium | reverse complement strand
TCAGCGAAATCGTGCGGGTCAGCGGCGCCACCGGCAGCGGCATCACATCGATCACATCGGCGAAGCGGCGGGCGCGACGCAGGGCCAGCGGCGTCAGGATCGTCCAGCCGGCGCCTTGGGCCACCAGCGCCAGAATGGCGTGATAGCTGTCCAGTTCGAACCGGTTTGCCAACATCAGGTTCTGCCGGGCCAGATGCGCCGCCAGCAGACGCCCCATGTAGTGGCGTGTGGTATATTGCACCAGCGGCAGCGCCTGCAATTGCGCCAGCAGATCGCCTGCGGGGTCGATCTGTCCGCGCGGCGCCGCCACCACGAAACCTTCGGTCAACAGGGGATGCACCTCCATCCCGTCAGCTACAGCGCCCAGATCGGCGCCCATGTCGGCGGCCACGATGATGTCCAGCGCGCGGGCATCCAGTTGGTCATGCAGGTGATGCGACGCGCCGGTTTCCAGCAGGAACTGCGCGCCTTTCAGGTCGGCCGCCAGCCGGGTCAGCAGGCGCGGCGTGACGTCGGTTTCCAGATCCTCGATCATGCCGAACCGGAACCGGGTCAGCGACGCCATGTCGGCCATCGCCAGTTCCGCCCGCGCCTGCGCCGCTTCGTTCAGGATGGCGCCGGCGCGGCGGCGGAACACTTCGCCCGCGGGCGTCAGGGCGACGGGGCGCGCGTTGCGGTGCAACAGCACCGTCCCCAATGCGCCTTCCAGATTGGTCAATTGCTGGCTGACGGCAGACGGGCTGGCGCCCAAACGGCGCGCTGCCGCTGAAATCGCGCCCTCTTCGGCTGTCGCCACAAAGACCTCGATGCCCCAGAGCGTGATGCGGCCCGGGCTTTCGACCATCGCGGTGCCTTATTTGCCCATCTTGTCGAGCTTGTCCTGCAAGGCGGCCAGTTGCGCCTTGATCGCTTCCAGCCCGTCATCCTCTTCGGGTTCTTCGCGGGCGGGCGCGGACCACGGCGTGCTCATGCCGCCCATGCCATGCGTCATCGCCTTCAGGAACGCCTCTTGCTGCGCCTGCATTGCCTCGAACCCGGGCACCTTGGCCATCGGGTTGACCTTGGCGATGCCTTCGATCATGCGCGACTGGCTGTTGCGCAGCATTTCGAACGAGCTTTGCAGGAATTGCGGCACAAAGGACTGCGCCTGATTGGTGTAGCTGCGCACCAGATCGGTCAGGATATTGACCGGCAGCATGGTTTCGCCGCGGCTTTCATGTTCGGCAACGATCTGCAGCAAATACTGCCGCGTCAGGTCGTCCCCGGATTTCAGATCGATGATCTGCACCTCGCGGCCTTCGCGGATGAAGCCGGCGATATCTTCCAAAGTGACGTAATCGCTGGTTTCGGTATTATACAGACGGCGGCTGGCGTAACGCTTGATCAAAAGCGGTTTCTTGGCATCTGCCACGGGCTGTCCTCTCTCGGGCTGCGGTGCAGCAATCCTACGTCAGCACAGGCCCGTCTTGCAAGCGGAATGGCCCGACGCCACCGTATGGAAACAAAAAGGGCAGAGCCGAAGCCCTGCCCAATCCGTCATTCCGTCAGGAACGGATTACTTCGCGGCGGTCTTCTTGACAGCGGCGGTTGCTTCCTTGGTGGCCTTCTGCACGGCGGCAGAAGCGTCTTCGGCCACGTCCTTGCCAGCCGCCATCAGCAGCTCGACAGTGTCCATCTGCAGCTTCTTGGCGACTTCGGCGAAGGCGGCCATGTGCTCGGCAGCGGCTTCGGCAGCAGCCGATGCGAAATCGGTCATGGCCTTGGCATAGTCAGCGGGTTCGGCCTTGGCTTTGGTCATCGCCTGGATTTTGGCGATGGTGTCCTTGGTCCATTTCGAGGTGATTTCCGACGACTTTTCGGCAGCACCCAGCGCGACGCTGGCCAGCTTTTCGTTCAGCGTGGCGACCGATTTCATCGACTCTTCCATTGCCTTGGTGTCGACGGGGAATGCGCCCATCATGTCTTTCATCATCGTGGTGAAGTCTTGGGTATTGGCCATTGTCTTGATCCTTGTGACGCCACCGGGCCCACCCCGGCATAGCGCGTGTGAAGCACAGATACGCGCCGCATCGCAGAAATTCAAGGGGCAATTGCTGCAATGCAGCATCAGCGTGCCAGATTTGATTTCCGATTCCGGATCAGACTTTTGGCGTTGCCGTTACGTAAGTTCCCGGTGCATCGGCCAAGGCCGGATACGTCGAATCACCCGGCTGGCGCGCGGCGACCTGTGCGCCGGACCGCGGCCTGATCCAGGCTTCCCACCTTGGCCACCAACTTTCGGGATGCCGCGTCGCCCCGGCCCGCCATTCGTCGGCCGGCAGGGACATGTCGGGATTGGTGTAATGGCCGTATTTCTGTTTCGATGGCGGGTTGACGATGCCGGCGATATGACCGGATTCCGACAGGATGAAGGTCTTGTCGCGCGATCCCATGCCCTGCGCGCCGCGATAGCTGTCTTTCCACGCCGCGATATGGTCGGTTTCGCAGGCAATCAGGCAGACCGGCACATCGACGTCCGCAAGCTTGAGCGCGGTGTCGTGAAACTTCACGCTGTCGGCGGCAAAGAGGTTCTTCTGGCACAGCAGCCGCAGATATTCGATCGCCATCCGCGCAGGCAGGTTGGTGCCGTCACCATTCCAGAACAGCAGATCGAAGGCGGGTGGCGATTCGCCCAGCATGTAGCTGCGGATCGCCGGTGCATAGATCAGGTCGTTCGCGCGCAGATAGGAAAACGTGCGCGCCATGATGAAACTGCGCAGGATGCCGTTTTCCGTCACCTCGCGTTCGATCCCGTCGATGAAAGCATCCTGCAGGAACGGGGTGAATTCGCCCTGTTCGGCGAAATCCGTCAGCGTGGTGAAGAACGTCGCCGACGCCACCGACCGGTCGCCGCGCGCCTTCATCAAGGCCAGCGTCATCGCCAGCGTGGTGCCGCCGATGCAATAGCCGATGGCATTGACCTGCGCCTGCCCGGTGATCGCCTTGACCGCGGCAATAGCGGCCAGATAGCCGTCGGCCATGTAGTCGCCCAGACCGACATCGCGGTAGGTGGCATCCGGGTTGACCCATGACACCACGAACAGGGTATAGCCCTGATCGACGATCCAGCGGATCAGGCTGTTTTCCGGTTTCAGATCCAGAATGTAGAATTTGTTGATCCACGGCGGAAACATCACGATCGGCACGGCGTGGACGGTTTCGGTGGTTGGCGCATACTGGATCAGTTCCAGCATCTTGTTGCGGAACACCACCTTGCCCGGCGATGCGGCGATGTTCTGGCCCACCACAAACGCCTTTTCATCGGCCAGACGCACGACCATCTCGCCGCCATGGGTTTCAAGGTCGCTGACCAGATTCTCCAGACCCTTGACCAGGCTTTCGCCATCGGTCTGGATCGCGCGCTCCAGCGCGTCGGGATTGGTGCCCAGAAAATTCGTCGGCGCCATCATGTCGATGATCTGCTGGGTGAAGTACGACAGCTTGCGCTTTTCCCGCGGGTCCATATCGGCGATGTCGTCCACCGCCTGCCGGATCGCCTCGGCATTCATCATGTATTGCTGTTTCACGAAGTTGAAGAACGGATGCGTCCGCCACAGCGGGTGCGAAAACCGCCGGTCCATCGGGGTCGGATCAGCGGGGGCCGCCAGACCCTTGTCCATCAGCACCTTCTGCGCTTCCAGAACATGCTTGATGGTGTTGGTCCAATACGACGCCTGATGTTCGAAGATGCGGGCCGGGTTCTTGACCATCTCGGCCCAGTAATCGGTCGTGGCCTTGACGAACAGGTCCTGCCCCGGCCCTCCCAGTTCGGGCCGTGCCGGGTGCCGATGGGACAGCGCGGCGATCAACCTTTGGGTCAACGCCTCCATGCGCGCCATGTTGGCGGCCATTTTTTCGCGATTTTCACCTGCGACGCCGCCTGTGACGCTGTCTTTTGTTGTCATGTTAATTCTTCCAGCATACTCTCGCTGCTACGCAGCATGTACGGTCTGTCCGACGACAGGCGCGAAACCACATGCCGTTGACGTTGATGCGACGGGCCGACAGACATCAGGCCCGGCCCGGTAAAAGGAGAATTTGATGCGGTACATGGTGACCTATGACTTGATGGAAACCGTTCGGACGACCAACCAGTGGCTGGGCGCAACGGCGCGTGCCATGGCATCGTATCCGGTTTTCAGCATGGTGCCAAACCCTGCTTTGCACATGCTGGCCGCCTGGGGCGAGGTAACCGAACGCAGTTTTTCCCGCATGGTCACCAAACCCGACTGGCGCATCCGCACCTGGACCGAAGACGCCCGCGACCATCTGGTGAAGGTGGAAAAGGTGGTGGAAAAGCCGTTTGGCGATCTGGTGCATTTCCGCGTCGCCGGCCGTCATGAACGCCCGCGCAAGGTGTTGCTGGTGGCGCCAATGTCGGGCCACTATGCAACGCTCCTGCGGTCCACGGTGATTTCGCTCTTGTCCGACTGCGAGGTTTACATCACCGACTGGCACAATGCGCGGGACATCCCGGTGTCGGCCGGCAAGTTCGACGTCGAGGATTACACCCTGTATCTGGTGGATTTCATGCGCCATCTGGGGCCTGATACCCATGTGATCGCAGTCTGCCAGCCGGCACCGCTGACGCTGGCCGCCACGGCCTATCTGGCCGAAATCGACCCCGACGCGCAACCGCGCACCCTGACCCTGATCGGCGGCCCGATCGACCCCGATGCCGCCGCGACCGATGTGACGGATTTTGGCCGCCGCGTGACCATGGGGCAGTTGGAACAGTCGATGATCCAGCGCGTCGGGTTCAAATACAAGGGCGTGGGCCGGCAGGTCTATCCCGGTCTGTTGCAACTGGCGTCCTTCATCTCGATGAACGCAGACCGCCACGCATCGGCGTTTTCCAACCAGATCCAGGCCGTTGCCAAGGGCGAGGCGTCGGAACACGATGCGCACAACCGGTTCTATGACGAATATCTGGCCGTCATGGACATGACCGCCGAATTCTACCTGTCCACTGTGGATCGCATCTTCAAGAAACGCGAAATCGCCCGGAACGTGTTCACGGTGAACGGCCATCAGGTGGATATCGGCAAGATCACCGCTGTGGCCGTCAAGACCGTCGAAGGCGCCAACGATGACATTTCGGCTCCCGGCCAATGCGTTGCGGCATTGGGGCTTTGCACCGGCCTGCCCGACAGCATGAAGGCCAGCCATCTGGAACCCGGCGCCGGGCATTATGGCATCTTCGCCGGCAAATCCTGGCGCAACAACATCCGGCCGCTGGTGCTGGAATTCATCGACACCCATTCCGGCCCGCGCAAGACCGCCGCGCCGCGGAAAAAGGCATCGGGCGACAACGTCGTATCGCTCTGATCCGGTTGCCCTCATGCAAAGGCCCCGACCGCATGGTCGGGGCCTTTTGCATTGACGCCCGCCGCGCCGCGCGATTTTCTGACAGGCGGAGGTGGGCATGCGTGATGTGTTTGTCGAAACCGCGCTAAACGGCCCTTGGGGTCGCGCGCGCCAGCCGTTGATGCCGATCAGCGTGGCGGCCCTGATCGCCGAAGGCGTCGCCTGCGCCGAAGCAGGTGCTGCAGTGATCCACCTGCATGTCTATGACCCGGCCACGGGCGCCCAATGGGAAGACCCCGATGCCTATGCCGCCGCGATCGCAGGTATTCGCGCCCGCGCAGATGTCATCGTCTATCCCACCCTGCCCTTGGCCGGCGCACCGGGGGCCGTAGAAATGCCCCCGGCCGCGCGTTTCGCCACCGTCGAAATGCTGGCCAAGGCGGGGCTACTGGAATCGGCGGTGATCGACCCCGGATCGGCACAGTTCACCGATCTGGCGGCGCTGCCCGCCAACTTGCCAGATGGCCCGCCGGGGTTTCTGTATCGCAACAGCGAAGAGGATTTGCGCCATGGCCTGATGTTGGCCCGCCAATATGGCTTTCATCCCAGCTACGCGATCTATGAACCCGGTTTCCTGCGGCTGGGCGCGGCCTTGGCGCGCGCGATGGCGGCCCCGCAACCGATCTACCGCTTCATGTTCTCGGACGGGTTCAGCTTTGGCTTTCCGCCCCGCCCATGGGCGCTGGATGCCTATCTGGCGCTGTTGGCGGAATGTCATCCCGGCGCGCCGTGGATGGTGGCAGGGTTGCGGGTCGATCTGGACCCGTTGTTCGACGCGGCGCTGGCGCGCGGCGGGCATGTCCGGGTCGGGCTGGAGGATGCCGCCTTTGGTTGCACCGCCAGC
>JBGSJU010000325.1:0-2039 GCA_041741655.1 Rhodobacterales bacterium | reverse complement strand
CCGCCCAGCCCCATCATCACCACCCCATAGGCCTTGCCATGCGCGATGCCATAGCGGCCGGGCGATGCACCGTCGCTGCGCTCGAACGCGACCGGATGGCCACCTGCGTCCAGCACGATCACCGACAGGGGTTTCATCCCCGCAGCCACCCCATGCGCCAGCGTATGCGCCACGATGATCCGGGCCGCCTCAAGTCCGATGCCCATGTGCCTGTTCCTTCTCTGGTTGAAAAATATCCCGGGGGGCCCGCAGGGCGGGGGCAGCGCCCCCTCTGCCCTCAGACCATATGCGCCTTTGCCTGCTGGCGCCGCCGGTGCAGCACAGGTTCGGTATAGCCCGACGGCTGGTCGGCCCCGGCAAACACCAGATCACAGGCCGCCTGAAACGCCAAGCCGTCAAATCCCGGTGCCATCGGATGATAGGCAGTGTCAGCGGCGTTCTGGCGATCCACGACGGCCGCCATCTTGCGCAGGCCCGCCATGACCTGATCGGGCGTGATCACCCCATGGTGCAGCCAGTTCGCCAGCGCCTGCGACGAAATCCGGCAGGTCGCGCGATCTTCCATCAGGGCCACGTCATGGATGTCGGGCACCTTGGAGCAGCCCACCCCTTGATCGACCCAGCGCACCACATAGCCCAGAATGCCCTGCGCGTTGTTCTCGACCTCGCGGG
This sequence comes from Rhodobacterales bacterium, assembly GCA_041741655.1. Taxonomy (GTDB): domain Bacteria; phylum Pseudomonadota; class Alphaproteobacteria; order Rhodobacterales; family Rhodobacteraceae; genus UBA9554. The sequence continues at coordinate 1,367 of JBGSJU010000325.1, read as the reverse complement.
CGACCTCATCGGGGGCAAAGTTCCGTCCCGCGGCCAGCGGGATGGTCAGCAGGTCCGCCAGACTGCCCCGTGGCCCGCCCGCCTTCAGGTCCGCCTGCCGCGCCTTCACATCCACCTTGTGATAATGCGTGGCATGCAGCGTGGCGGCGGTGGGCGACGGTACCCATGCGCAATTCGCCCCCGCCATGGGATGGCCGATCTTCTGGTCCAGCATCGCGGCCATCGCATCGGGCATCGCCCACATGCCCTTGCCGATCTGCGCGCGGCCCGCCAACCCGCAGGCCAGCCCGATATCGACGTTGCGCGCCTCGTAGGCGGCGATCCACGGTGTGGTCTTCATCTCGCCCTTGGGCAGCATCGGACCGGCGGCCATGCTGGTATGGATCTCGTCGCCCGTGCGGTCCAGAAACCCGGTATTGATGAAGGCGACCCGCGACCTCGCCGCGCGGATGCATTCGCGCAAGTTGGCCGACGTGCGCCGTTCCTCGTCCATGATGCCCAGCTTGACCGTATTGCGCGGCAGGCCCAGCACGTCCTCGACATGGTCAAAGATGCGCACGGCAAAGGCCACTTCGTCGGGCCCGTGCATCTTCGGCTTCACCACATAGACCGACCCATGCTGCGAATTGCGCAACCCTCCGGTCTTTTGCAGATCATGCAGCGCACAGGCCACGGTGACCAGTGCATCCATCAGCCCCTCGCCCATTTCCGCGCCATCGGCGTCCAGAATGGCAGGCGTGGTCATCAGATGGCCGACATTGCGCACCAGCATCAGCGACCGCGCCTTGACCGGCAAGACCGATCCATCCGGTGCCGTATAGGTCCGGTCGGGTTCCAGCGCGCGGGTCAGGCTGCGCCCGCCCTTGTCAAACGTGTCGGTCAGGTCACCGCGCATCAGCCCCAGCCAGTTGGCATAGGCCGCCACCTTGTCGGCCGCATCCACGCAGGCCACGCTGTCCTCGCAATCCATGATGGTGGACAACGCGGATTCCAGCCGGATATCGGCAATCCCGGCGCGGTCCGCCGCACCGATCGGATGGCGCGGGTCCACCACGATCTCGATCAGCAAACCATTGGCCCGCAACAGCACCCGCAGGTCGTCGCCCGCGCCCATGTAGCCCGCGAACTGCGACGGATCGCGCAATGCCGGCACCAGCGCACCATCCACCACGGACAGGCCGGTAACGTCGGCCCAAGATCCGGCGGCCAGCGGCACCACCGCATCCGTCATCCGAAACCAGTAAAGCCGTAGCAGTCTGGCCGCCAGGTCGGGTGCGAATGACGGTAACAAACCGACCAACAAACCGCCTGCAGCAATCCCAACGGCGCCGATCGTGAACCAGCGAATCGGTGCGAACCGCTGGTCC
>JBGSJU010000324.1:0-18487 GCA_041741655.1 Rhodobacterales bacterium | reverse complement strand
GCCGGATCAGACGGACCTGTGCGCGGGCAACATCGTCCAACACCGCCTCGTCCAGCCCCGCCAGCCAGTCGCCCACCTGTGGATCGGTGGCGCGGGCGTGCAGAACGCTGGCCATGGCGGCCATTTCCTCGGCCCGTTGCGGGCCAGACCCATCCGGCATCATGGTTTCCTGATCCCAACCCAGCCGTTCGCTGACCGCTTCAAGGGCCATTGTAGTGCGGGCATGCGCGATCAAGGCGGCATAGGTCATCGGACGGCCTTTCGGATGGATACAGGCCATGGATAACCCGCATTGTGGCGCGCGTTCAGGATCAGCACCCACAACAACACCGCCAATACTTGATGCGCGATGGCGACTTCCCAGCGGGCCACCGTCAGCACGGTGAAGATGCCAAGCGCCACCTGCGCGGTCATCGCCCCGAACATCTGGCCAAAGGCCGCCCGCGTGGTCGGGTTGGCGGACCGCCGCCCGCGCAGCCAGACCACCACGCCAAACGCGAACAGCAGATAGCCCGACATGCGGTGCATGAATTGCACCAGCCCGGGATTCTCAAAGAAGGCGTGCCAGACGGGCAATTCACCACCCTGCCCGTCCGGCACGTAGAAGGCATCGGCCGGGAAAAACTGCCCGTTCATCAGGGGCCAGGTCGGAAAGCCGCGCCCGGCGTCGATGCCCGCCACCAAGGCACCCAGCAGGATCTGCAGAAACGCAAAGTGCATCAACCCGGTGGACATCGAAAACAGCTTGTCCTCGCGCCCCCGCCGCGCCGCCAGCAGCGCACGGTCATCGCGGGCGAGCGTATAGACATACCATGCGATCAGGCCAAGGATGATGAAGGCCAGCCCCAGATGGGTGGCCAACCGATAGGACGCCACATCAACCCGGTCGCCGCCGAGGCCCGATGACACCATCCACCAGCCGATCGCGCCCTGCGTGCCGCCAAGCGCGCCCAAAAGTAACAACCGGCCCATCCAGCCCGCCGGGATGGCGCGCGCCGCCAGCAGGCCAAAGAACCCGACGGCCCAGACCAGACCGACAACCCGGCCCAACTGCCGGTGGCCCCATTCCCACCAGTAGATGACCTGAAACTCCGACAGGGTCATGCCCTTGTTCTGCAACTGATATTCCGGGATGGCGCGGTACTTGTCGAATTCCACCTGCCAGTCGGCCGCGGTCAGCGGCGGCAAGGCGCCCGTCACCGGTTTCCATTCGGTAATTGACAGGCCCGAATCCGTCAGCCGGGTCAGTCCGCCCACCACGATCATCGCCATCACCAGCGCGAACAGCACCATCAGCCAGCCACGCACCCAACCGCGCGCGCCCTGCCGGGCGCCTGCGTCGATCATGCCACCCTTTGGGGCGGGGGCGGCGGCTTGACCGACCTCTTCGAACAGCTTGCGGGTGGTAGGTTTGGTGGCCATGGGCGTCTCCTGTTGCGGCAGAACCTATGCCGTGGGGGCGCTATCGTCCAGATGTCACCCCTGATCGCCGCGCGACTTCCAGCGGACCATCTGCCGCAGGATGCCGTGCAGGATCTGCACATCGGCGCGCGTCAGGGGCATCCGCGACCACAGGTTGCGCAGGTTCTGGCGCATCATCGGGGCCTTGTCCTCGGGCCAGAAGAACCCGGCCTCGGTCAGGCGGTCATCGTAGTGGCGCGCGAGGTGTTCGATTTCTTCCCCATTCGCGGGTTCGGTGCCCGCCATGTCCATCACCAAGGGCGCGCGTGGATCGGTCGCGCGGCGCCATTCATAGGCGATCAGCAGCACGCATTGCGCAAGGTTCAACGAATAGAACTCCGGGTTGACCGGCACGGTGATGATGGCGTTCGCGCGGATCACATCGTCGTTTTCCAGCCCCGCCCGTTCGGGCCCGAACAGCACGGCGACCCGCCCGCCGCCGGCGATAATGGCGCGCGCCTGCGCCATCGCCTCTTCCGGGGTGAAGATCGGTTTGGTTAGCCCGCGCACCCGTGCCGTGGTGGCCATGACATAGGTGGCATCCGCGATGGCCGCAGGCACATCGTCGGTCAGCATGGCATTGTCCAGTAGCCGCCCGGCACCCGAGGCCAGCGCCACGGCACGGGAATTGGGCCAGCCATCGCGCGGATCGACGATGCGCATCCGGTCCAGCCCGAAATTCCACATCGCGCGGGCGGCGGCACCGATGTTTTCGCCCATTTGCGGGCGGACGAGGACAAAGGCGGGTTGATCGGGCTGGTCGGGCTGGTTGGGCATGGCGGTTCCTTGGCTCAGCGCCTCATAGCGCCGGTTCGCCCGGGTGGAAAGGCCGCAGGGGGCACTGCGGGCGCTGCCCCGCCCCTGATTCAATCCGGGGCCCCCCGGGGGTTCTTGTGAACCAAGGAAGCCGGCGGCACGCGCCCGTCATGCGACCTGCAACGGGTCTGCGCGGCCACTGGCAATCCGGCCCGTCCGGCGCTAGAGGGTGCGGACCCGTCTGCAACTGTAGGAGCGCGCGATGACCAAACCGGACCGTCCGCAAATCTATCTTGTGACACCGCCCGCCTTTGATCCGGACCTGTTCATCCCGCGACTGGCCGCAGTGCTGGACCGGGTGCCGGTGGCCTGCCTGCGGCTTGCCTTGGCGACGGGGGACGAGGACACGATCCTGCGGGCCGGGGACCGGGTGCGCGAATTGGCGCATGACCGCGATGTGCCGATCGTGATCGAACGCCATGTGCTGATGGTCGAACGTCTGGGTCTGGACGGTGTGCATCTGATGGATGGCGCGCGGTCGGTACGCAAGGTGCGCAAGGCCCTCGGTGCGGATGCCATTGTCGGGTCCTGGTGCAACGCAACCCGGCATGATGGCATCTCTGCCGCCGAAGCCGGCGCCGACTATGTCGCCTTTGGTCCGGTCGGTGGGGCCTTGGGCGATGGCAGTCTGGCCGCGCCCGAAATCTTTTCCTGGTGGTCCGAGATGATCGAATTGCCGGTCGTGGCCGAAGGCGGGTTGGATGCCGACCTGATCCGCACCTTGGCGCCCTTTGCCGATTTCTTTGCGATCGGCGAAGAGATCTGGCGGACGGATGACGCGGCCGCGGCGCTGGCGGCCCTGGACGCAGCCATGGACGCCGCTATCGGCTAGGGCGTCACGCCATCGCGCACGGCCTGTTCCAGCGCGGCGGCCAATGATTTGCGGTTCGGATAGGCATCGACGCGCAGCGGCGGGTGATAGATCACCCGCACGGATCCCTGCCGCGGCGCGGCCAACACCTGCAGCAGATGCGCCCCGAACCCCATGTCCCCCCACCAGCCATAAAAACGCGGATCGACGCCCGGCGGCGCGGTATAGATCACGCTGACCGGCTGGATCCTCAGATCATGGCGCAGTTCGGGGGTCATGAAAGCCTCGAACAGCGTGGTCTTGAACGGCAGCACCCGGCGCCCATCGGTCGAGGTGCCTTCGGGAAAGAACAGCAATTGATGCCCCGCCAGCAACCGCGCCGCAAAGGTTTCGGTCTGGGCCCGGGCCGCGCGCGGGTCGCGCGCGATGAAAACGGTGCCGGTGGCCTGGGCCAAGAGCCCGATGCCGGGCCAGCCCGCCACTTCGGCTTTGGACACGAAATAGACCTGCTGACCGGCATTCAGCGCAAAAATATCAAGCCAGGAGGCATGGTTGGCGACGACCGCGCCGGGGCCGGTCATCGGCCGCCCCTGCCGGTGAAAGCCGATGCCGATCAGGCGCAACGCCGCACGGCAGACCGTTTGCGTGATCCATGGAGTCCATGGCCGCTGGATCCCATGGATCAGGCGTTCCAGCGGGCGCAAGGCCAGATGCACCGCAAGTCCGCCCAGCAAAACGAGGATCAACGGCACGGCCCGCACCAGACGGCGCAATCGCGCGCCGCGCGGCGTCGGGATGTCCGGCAGCGGGTCCGGTCCATGCCAGGTGGTCATGCGTGCATGCCCTTGGCATAGATCGCGGCCTGCCGGGCGTTCAGGCGGGCGGTATCCATGATCAGGCAGACATCGATGGTGTTGAAGGCGTGATCGACATAGGCCCCGTCGCCCACCACACCACCCAGCCGCAGATAGGCCTTGATCAGCGCCGGCACCGCCAGCATCGCCGCCCGCCGGTCGATGCGATCGGCCGGGATCAGATCCATCGGCTGAAAGGCGCGGGCGCGCACCCGCAAGTCTGGCGGCGCAAGATGGGCATGATGCAACAGCGACAGCGCGGGCGCGATGCGGTGCACATCGGTGCCGGGAAAGGACGCGGTGCCGAACAGGATTTCGATCTGTTGCGCCGCGATATGCTCGGCCAGCGCGGACCACAGATGAAACATCGCCGCCCCGCCGCGATAGGCCGGATCAAGGCAGGACCGGCCCAGTTCCAGCAACCGCCGCCCCGAGGCGATCAGCAGCGCAAGGTCATATTCGCTGTCGGAATAGAACCGACCCGCCGCCTGTGCCTGCGCACTGTTTGCTAGGCGATAGACCCCGACCACCCGGTCATCCGCCGCCGCGTCGATCAGCAGCAGATGGTCGAAATGCGGGTCGAACCGATCGGTTTCAAGCCCGCGGGCATGATCCACACCCGGGCCGTCGCTGCCCATTTCCTGCACGAAAACCCGATAGCGCAGGGCTTGCGCGGCCTCCACATCAGCCGCGTCCCGCGCCATACGGGTGTGGAATTGCGGCTCAGAGGACAGGTGCATGCGGACTTTCCGGCGCTGGTTTTCCGGGTTGGTCCGATGTAGGCGGCGCCGCCTGCAATGACAACCTGCGTCTTGGTCGGTGACTTGGGGAACGTTCCGGCCCGGACCCGGTTCGTGTTTCACGCGCGATGACGTTCATCATTCGTTAACCGCAATCAGCGATCAGAGACGGGATCAAGCGAAATCCGTGCGCCATCGATCACCACCTTGCCCATGTCGGGAAACATCACCGTGACCCTGCCACCCACGTTGGATTGCACCTGCCCCACGCCCCAGTCCGGCTGTCCGGGGTGGCGCACGAACATGCCCGGTGTCAGAAATGCATTCAGGTCTGCCATGATCCGCCCTTTGGAGGTGTCGCGTGTCCGTGTCCAATACGTCGATCCATAACGCCAATCTTGCCGCCTTGATAGGCTCGCGCATCTGCCATGACCTGATCAGCCCGGTCGGCGCGGTCGGCAACGGGCTGGAACTGTTGCAGATGATGCCGGGCACGGCGGGTCCCGAAATGGACCTGATCGCCGACAGCGTGGCGGCGGCGCGCAACCGCATCCTGTTTTTCCGCATTGCCTATGGCCTTGCCCTGCCGGATCAGGTGCTGGGCCGGGCCGAAATCGCCACCTTGCTGGCCGACATCGACCGGACCGGACGGGTGCGGATTGCCTGGTCGGTGACCGAAGATCTGCCCCGGCCCGAGGTCAGGCTGGCGTTTTTGGCGCTGCAATGCTGCGAGGCGGCCATGCCGTGGGGGGGCACGGTGCGGTTTTCCCGCCCGGGTGGCCGATGGTCGGTGGCCGCAACGGCGACACGTCTGCGGATCGATCAGGGGCTGTGGGGCAACCTGTCGCTGGAACGCCCCGATTGCCGGGTCGCGCCGTCCGAGGTGCAATTTGCCCTGTTGCCGGTGCTGCTGGCGGACATGAGCCGCCGGCTGACCGCCCGGATGACCGAGGCCGAGATCACGCTGGCCTTCTGAACGCACCGGCGATGTGCGGCTCAGGGCCGGATCGTGCCGTCGCCGGTGACCATATACTTGAAGGATGACAGTTGTTCCGCCCCGACCGGCCCGCGCGCGTGCAATTTGCCGGTGGCGATGCCGATTTCAGCGCCCATGCCGAATTCGCCGCCATCGGCGAATTGCGTGGACGCGTTGCGCAGCAGGATCGCGCTGTCCAGCCGTTGCATGAACCGCGCCGCCGTGGCGTCATTTTCGGTCAGGATCGCCTCGGTATGGTTCGACCCGTAGTGGCGGATATGCGCAATCGCGCCGTCAACGCCATCGACGATGCGGGCGGCGATGATCATGTCCAGAAATTCGTGCCCGAAATCATCCGGGCCGGCGGGCACGGTGCCGGGGATGGTCAGCAGATCGCCCTCCGCCCGCACCGCGACGCCGGCGGCCAGCAGATCGGTGATCAGCACACCACCATGCGCGTCCCAGAATCGCCGGTCGATCAGCAGGCATTCGGCGGCGCCACAAATGCCGGTGCGGCGCGTCTTGGAATTGACGACCACGCGGCGCGCTTTGTCCAAATCGGCATCGCCATCGGCATAGATGTGGCAGATGCCTTCAAGATGGGCGAACACCGGCACGCGCGCCTCGGCCTGCACAAGGCCCACCAGCCCCTTGCCGCCGCGTGGCACGATCACGTCGATATGGTTCACCATCCGCAGCATGTCCGACACGGCGGCGCGGTCACGCGTGGGGACCAGCTGGATCGCCGCATCAGGCAGTCCGGCGGCGACCAGCCCCGCCACCAGACAGGCGTGGATCGCGGTCGAGGAATGAAAGGATTCCGATCCGCCGCGCAGGATCACCGCATTGCCGGATTTCAGGCAAAGCGCCCCGGCATCCGCCGTCACATTCGGGCGCGATTCGTAGATGACGCCGATGACACCCAGCGGCGTGGCGACCCGCTGGAAATGCAGGCCGTTTGGCCGGTCCCACTCCGCCAGCACACGGCCCACCGGATCATCCTGCGCCGCGACCGCGCGCAAGCCCGTCGCAATCGCGTCCAGCCGTCCCGCATCCAGCCGCAGCCGGTCCAGCATGGCGGGGCTGAGGCCCTTGGCAACGCCATAATCCATATCCTGCGCGTTGGCGGCAAGGATCGTCGCCTGCTGATCCGTGATGGCCGTTGCGGCAGCCAGCAGGGCGGCGTTCTTCTGGTCGGCGCTGGCAAAGGCAAGTTCGGTGGCCGCCCTGCGGGCCGCGTCGCCAATGCGGATCATGTCAGCGGAAATATCTTTCATATCATCCCCTTACATGACCATATCATCGCGGTGGATCAACGCGGCACGCCCCGGATAACCAAGGATCGCCGCAATCTCTGTGGACCTGTGACCCTTGATCGCGTCCGCCTCGATTGCGGTGTAGCGGATCAGGCCCTGCCCCATCCGCTGGCCCGCTGGACCAAGGATGGCGACCGGATCACCGCGCCCGAACGCTCCGCTGACCCCGGTCACACCCGCCGGCAACAGGCTGCGGCCATCCGCCAACGCGGTGGCGGCACCCGCATCCACCACCACCTCGCCTTTGGGTTTCATCGCCCCGATCCAGCGTTTGCGGGCCAGTTGCGGGTCAAGCTGCGCGGTGAACCATGTGCAGGGCGCACCCTGTTCCAGCGCCGACAGTGGCCGCGCCACCGACCCTTCGGTGATGCACAGCGCGCAGCCCCCGGCGGTGGCGGTCTTTGCCGCCATCAGTTTGGTGATCATGCCGCCCTTCGACAGGCCCGACACGCCTTCACCCGCCATCGCCTCGATGTCGGACGTGATGCGGTCCACCACGTCGAACCGCCGCGCGGCGGGGTCGGTATGGGGATTGGCCGAATAGAACCCGTCCACATCCGACAACAGCACCAGTTGATCCGCCCCGATGGTCACGGCGACCTGTGCCGCCAGCCGGTCATTGTCGCCAAAGCGGATTTCATCCGTCGCCACGGTGTCGTTTTCGTTCACGATCGGCACCACGCCCAGCCCCAGCAGGGTTTCCATCGTCGCGCGGCTGTTCAGATAGCGCCGCCGGTCGGTGCTGTCCTCCAGCGTTACAAGGATCTGCCCGGTCGGGATGCCATGCGGCGCCAGCACTTCTTCATAGGCGCGCGCTAGCCGGATCTGACCCACCGCGGCAGCCGCCTGCGACTGTTCCAACGGCAGCGGCCCCTGCGGCAGGCGCAAAACCGCGCGCCCCAGCGCGATGGACACCGATGACACCAGCACCACATCGACACCGCGCGCCCGGATCATCGCAACGTCAGCCGCCAGCCCCGCCAGCCATTCGGCGCGCAATCCGCCGGTCGCGCGGTCAACCAGCAGGGCCGAGCCGATCTTGACGACCAGACGTTTTGCAGCACTTAGGGTCGCCATGTCTCATCCTCGGGGTGCGGGCCGGGTTTCGCACGGTCGATCCGGCGTTTCAAGGCGCGCAGCACCTCGTCCACGCCTTCACGGCTGACGCCGGAGCAGATCATCACCGGCTGGCCCACCACCGCCTCCAGTTCCGCGCGCAGATAGGCGCGTTCCTCGGCATCCAGCGCGTCGATCTTGTTCAAGGCGACGATGCGCGGCTTGGTATCCAGCCCGGCACCATAGGCTGCCAGTTCGGTGACAATGGTGCGGTAATCTTCCAGCAGGCTGTTCGACGTGCCATCGACCAGATGCAGCAAGACCGCACAGCGTTCGATATGGCCCAGAAACTGATCGCCCAGCCCCCTGCCTTCGGACGCGCCTTCGATCAGGCCGGGAATGTCGGCCAGCACGAATTCGGCGTTGTCGATGCCCACGACACCCAGATTGGGGTGCAACGTGGTGAACGGGTAATCGGCGATTTTCGGTTTCGCGTTCGATGTGGCGGCCAGAAAGGTGGATTTGCCGGCATTGGGCAGGCCGACCAGCCCCGCATCCGCGATCAGTTTCAGCCGCAGCCAGATGATCCGCTCCACCCCGGGCTGGCCCGGATTGGCGTTGCGGGGCGCCTGGTTGGTCGAGGTCTTGAACCGCAGGTTGCCCCAGCCGCCATTGCCGCCCCGCGCCAGCAGGACACGCTGGCCTTCCATCGTCAGGTCGGCGATCACCGTTTCGCCGTCTTCGTCAAGGATTTCGGTGCCCACCGGCACCTTCAGCGTGATGTCATCGCCGCCTGCGCCGGTCATCTGCCGACCCCCGCCGCCGCGCCCGTTCTGGGCAAAGAAGTGCTGCTGATAGCGAAAATCGATCAGCGTGTTCAGCCCATCGACACATTCGGCATAAACCGATCCGCCATTTCCGCCATCGCCGCCATCCGGCCCGCCGAATTCGACGAACTTCTCGCGGTGGAAACTGGCCGCGCCATTGCCGCCGGCACCGGACCGGATCGTCACCTTGGCCAGATCGAGGAATTTCATGCCTGCCGCCCTTTGTTTCCGGCCCCTCGATACCGCAGGTCGCGGCCGGGGCTCAATCGCGTTTGCGGGCGTCGCCCAGTTTCCGGGAATAGGTCCATGTCGCCACCTTGGCGCCGCGGGCCACCGAATGGCTTTCGGCGTCACCCAGATAGTGAAAGCCGTTGTTGGTCAAGACGCGCGCCGAGGCCGGGTTGTCCTGAAACACCTCGGCGAACAGCGTGGAGCAGTCCTGCGGATTGGCCGCGATCAACGCCTGCACGGCGGACGAGGCCAGCCCGGTATTCCACCACGCGGGCGCGACCCAGAACCGGATTTCTGATTGCCCGTCATCGACGCGGTCCAGTCTGACCAACCCCATCACCTCGGGGGCGCCGACCTTGGTGCCGTCGATGGCCCAGACATCCTCGCTGCGCTTTGGCGACTGGCTGCGCGCGATGAACGCGTCCACCGCGCCCGGCGGCATCGGATGCGGCAGGTTCCGCGTCATCCGCGCCACCCGTTCGTCAGAGGCATAAAGCCCGATCAGCCCGGCATCGGACGCGCGCAACGGGCGCAGGTCGAACCGGTCAGTGGCGACGATGCTCTGGGTTGGAACGGGAACTTGTACGGTCGCAGGCAACATGCGTCTCCTCCTCGGACGGTAAGTCCTGTCACCCGTCCCTCCCCGGATGGATGCCAGAACGTGAAAGGGGACCGGCGGTGCCGATCCCCCCGAACTTTGCGCTGGAAGAACGGCTTACTCGGCGGCCTCGGCGACCGGCGGCAGCACGGAGACGAAGGTGCGACCCTTCAGGCCCTTGTGGAACGTCACCTTGCCATCGGTGACGGCAAAGATCGTGTGATCGGTGCCCATGCCCACGCCTTCGCCCGGCCACCACCGGGTGCCACGCTGACGAATGATGATGTTGCCGGAAATCGCGGCTTCGCCGCCAAATTTCTTGACGCCCAGACGACGGCCGTCCGAATCGCGCCCATTGCGCGAAGAACCGCCAGCTTTCTTGTGTGCCATGGGGAATTACTCCTGTGCGAGTGCGGTTGCGGGGACGAAGGGCACCGAACCGGCGCCAATCGCGGCCTTGACCCCGGTATCACCGGCGCCATCCGCCAGAATCTCGGTGATCTTGATGACCGTCAGGTGCTGCCGGTGGCCACGGGTCCGCTGCGACGAATGCTTCCGGCGGCGTTTCCAGAACGCGATGGTCTTGTCGCCCTTGATCTGATCGACGACTTCGGCCTGCACGGCGGCGCCCGCCACAAAGGGGGCCCCCACGGTCATGGCATCGCCACCCAGCATCAGGATGTCATTGAATTGTACAGTTTCGCCCGCGTCAGCAGCCAGTTTTTCGATGCGGAGCGTATCGCCCCGACGCACTGTGTACTGCTTGCCACCGGTCTTGAGGACCGCAAACATGTCGTCTTCCTTGTTCTGCCGCATCCTGTGGCCCCGCATCGCGGTGTTGCCGGGGTGATCCCCGCCTCGGACAGCGCGCCCCGGTCGGGGCGATCGTTAATGTCAAACCCGGGCCAGAGTCGCCTCTGCCCGGGTCGGTGCCGTATCCCGCAACCACCCGGCAAAGTCAAGCATGATCCGGGTTACAGTTCCGTATCCGCCAGCCGGCTGGCCAGCGCCAGACCCAGCGCATAGTTCAGATCGCCGAACATCTGGTCGAACCCGGCAAAGAGCGCCGCATTCAGGGCCTGCCCTTCCGGGGTCAGCGACAGTTCGACATAGCCGGCCAGCCCATCCACCGGAATGTCGCGGTAAGCGACCGTCAGCAGCGCGCGCAGCCAAAGCGCGGCATCGCTGCGCGTTTCCGGTTCGCGGCCCCAGATATCGTCCAGCATTTCCGCCTCGGTCATGTCCAGTTGGCCGCCCTGCGCCAGCCCCTGATAGAACCGCAGACTGGCATTCAGACCGCCCGACACGTTCAGATCCACCATGTCATTCGCCGCGATGAAGGCCAGAATGGTCAGACCGCGTGCATCTTCGGTTTCCGGTGGCGGCAGGGCGGACCGCGCCGCCTCCTCCACCGCCGGGTCAAGGAAGGCGCGTCGCGCGTCCAGTTCGCCCGCCACCAGTCGTTGGCCGATGTCCGAATTGAAATAGGCCGTCAACCGCGCCAGATCCACGTCCTCCAGACCCTTGCGCAGTTCCGCGGTGACCACCGCAAGCATGCGGTCCTGATCATAAAGCCGGTCCAGATCAGCCAGCCAGCGCGCATCGGCGCGGTCCGGCAGCATATCGGCCCCCAGATCCTGCCCCTGGGCCAGCCCTTCGGCGCGCATGACCCCCAGCATGTCCGGCAAGCGCAGGGCCTTCACCAGATCGGACAGCCCCGCCGGGTCGGCGCGCGCCGGGGCCGTGAAGGCCAGAAGCAGCATCAGCAAGACCCAGAACGGCCGCATCCAGAGCGATTGAGCGCGGGACATCACAGATCCTTTCCGGGCCGCAGCAGCGCCAGACGCTGCGCCAGCGTTTCAAACCGCTGCACCATGATCTCGAACTGTACCGCATTCATCAGACCATACACCTGCCGCATCAAGGGGGTCTCCAGCGCCACGGCATAGGCTTGCAGATCGGCATCCGAAAACGCCGAATAGGTCACGGCGGCATTTTCCAGCATCGACTGTTCCATCTGTGCGATGGTCGCCGCACGGCTTTCGGCCAGCAGGGCACGCAGACGCGCGATATCGACCTGCAGGCCGATCACCCCCGCGGCATCGGCGGCCTGCAGGAACCGGACCTGAATTTCCTCCATGGCCCGCGCGCCGGATGTGGTGGCGTCAAGGGCAGTGATCATGCGCTGCAGCACGGCCAGCCGTTCCGGCGTGGCGTCGCGAAGGGCGAGGGCGGCATCGGGGCCTGCCGGATCCTCGGGAGCGCGATGCGCGGCGTTCTCGGCCGCGACCAGACGCTGCCCCAGATCAGAGGCGTAGAATTCCGCGGCATGGGTCAGCATTGCGTCATCCAGCGTTTGCGCCAGAATATCCGCCGCGTCGTCCCGCATCCGGGCCGGGTCGAACACTTCATCCACGAGCCGCGTCCAGTCGGCCCCGAACGCATCCGGTTCCCGCCCCAGCAAGGCCGGAGCCATCGCCGCCGATTTTCCCAGACTTTCCACCGCCGCATCAAACCCGGTGACCGTCAGGAAGGCGCTGACGCGGTCCCGGTCCGTCGCCGCCTGCGCCGCCCCGGACAGGCCGAGTCCCTGACCGAGCCCCAGGCAAAGGGTCAATCCCACCAAAACCCAACCAAACAGCGTGTGCCGCATCCCGTTCCCCTTTGCCGGATGGCTGGCCGGCTTGCAAAGCCCGCCTGCCCTGCCCCGAAAGTAGGGTCGCCGCACGCGCATTGCAAACGCTACCACGTCGGAAAAGGGTCCCCGATGTGTCGCGTCCCGCACCGCGTCGCCTTCCGCGCAAAACCCGACAACACCCCCTTGCGCGCTGCGGTCGGGTTGGCTAAACAGCCGCACCACGGCCTTGCGGAGAGGTGGCAGAGTGGTCGAATGCGGCGGTCTCGAAAACCGTTGTGGGTGCGAGCCCACCCAGGGTTCGAATCCCTGTCTCTCCGCCACTTATCCCACCTGATACCTGCGCTCGAACAGATTGCACATCGCAAGAGGCTTGACTTGCGATGACACCTACGCGGTTTTGGCGGTGCCAGCGAGGGAGGCTGCCACGGCTTCCGAGGCAGCCGCCGCAGCGACCTTGTCAGAAACCCGGTCTTGCTCGCTGCCGTTTCTGTCAACGCTGACGTGCACTTCGCGTCGGGCAAACTGGATCCCGGCTGCGGCGAATTCGGTCTGCACGCGCTTGTAGATTTCGCGCTGGATCAGGAATTGCATGGATTTCTCGGGTTTGTACATGAATTTGCCGCGCACTACGATCCCGACATCGTTGACCTGACTGACGCCCTTGTATTTGAACGGCTGAATGAACGCGTCCTTGTACTCCGGAATTTCTGAAAGTTCCGTGCCGATTTTCTTGAAGATCTTCCGCACTTTTTCGATGTTGGTATCGAAAGGCACGGTGAAAACCTGTTTCATTGTGCCCCAATCGCGGCCGAAGTTGGTGACTGCGTCGACGCCGCTGTAAGGGACGCAGTGCAGCGCGCCATCGGATTTCCGCAAGAGCAGCGACCGGATCGCGATTTTCTCCACCGTGCCCTCCATGCCACCCGCGTTGATGTATTCGTTCAACCGGAACGCATCGTCGATCAGGAAGAACAGGCCCGACACCACATCGGCCACCAGTTTTTGTGCCCCGAAGCCGACCGCGATACCGATCACCCCTGCACCTGCCAGCAGGGCCGTGACGTTGAGCCCGATATGCCCCAGCGCCGTCAGCAGCGTCAGCACGATGATCGCCGCCTGCAGCGCCCAGCTGAGCGGCGGCAGGATGGTGCCGAGCCTCGACGCCGCCGCACCCGCAGCCGGGCCGTCATCCATCTTTTCTGGATCGTCGGTGGTTTCAACCACGACTTCATTGGCCAGCTTGCGGTTGAAGAAGACGCTGCTCAGCTCGAGCGCCACAAAGCCGAACAGCACGATCAGCAGACCTTCAAGATACGCCCCGCTGAACAGTCTGCCCTCATCCCCTGCCGTGCTGAACAGCGACACACCCCAGATCCAGGCGAGGATCACGAGGATACCGCCAAACAAGATCACGCGTGCCACACGGACATAGCTGCGTGTTGCCGCCTCATGGGCCTTGACTGCGATACGCCCGGTGCCGCGCATCGGCGGGGCAAGGATGCGGACGCTGGCGCGAATTGCAGTATCGAACATCGGGGCCAGCAGCACGAGGCCCAGACTGATGAGGTGGCGGCCGTTGCGCGCAAGGTCTACGTTGCCGAACAGCCCGGACGTCGTGCCGGCAAGCCATGCCAGAAAGATCGCCACCAGCGCGACCGTGGGATAAGCGCGCACGATCCAGTTTTGCCAGCCCGTCGGGTCGGTGCCCCTGCCGCGCACGATGCTCTGCAGGCCGGACCTACACACGACGAACAGCCCCGCCAGCCAAGCGAAAACCAGTGTCTTGGCCCAGAAGAAGGCATGCATCGTAGAATCTGTGGCGCCGACTTCGTCCACCACGCGCACAATCGTTCCCATCAGGCCCACAACCACCGTCAGGCCGACAAGGTTCACCATCAGAATTCGGGCCGTGCGGTCATCCGTCACGACTACGCGCAGGTCGGGCCGTTCCGGGCTCAACAGGAATTTCAGGGCGATATACACCAGACGCGGCAGGAACCAGACCCAAAGCACCACGGTCATGCCGACGCCGGCCTCGCGCGGCGGCAGGGTCAGGGCCAGAACCGCAACGGCCGCGATCAGGGCCAGAAGGGCGCCACCGGCCTCGCGCACCAAACGGCGGGCGAGGTAGGGGACCGAGGCGGGAAACTCTGGCATCTCAAACGGCGCGTCGCGCGACGATGGGCTCGATAGCAGGAAGCGCCAATAGAGAACATCGATCAAGAACCCGGCCAGAAAAGCCGCAAGGATCGTCAGGCCAAGCCTGATCGTTCCCGCTGTGCCAAGATCTTCAAGGTACTGCCGGATTGCGGAAAAGGTTGCCTGCGCGTTCTGCGGTGCCGATCTGACTGCCTCCACAAGGCGGTCTGCGACCGCGCTGGTGACGAAGGTCAGCGACTCGACAATCGACGGGGTGCGTTCGGGAACCGGCTTGGCCGCTGTCTGTCGCGCGCCTAACTCTTGCAGCAGCAGGTTGCGGACTTCGGTGTCGGACAGGCGCGACACCAGCGCATTGATCGCGTCGGGGGTCAGCGGATCAGGCAGCGCGATCGCAGTTTCGGAGGTCTCCTGCGCCGCGGCAAACGATACCGACAGCGCGAGGGAAACCGTCAGAAGAACGACCGCTGCGACACGGAAAAGCCAGTGGCCCGACGACAGCCGGGACAACCCGGGGCGTGCAAGCAGGCCGTTGTCGCGACCACGCAATACCGGGACAAGCCGCGAGGTGTCACACTTCATCCCATCGAAACGCGCGGAAAACGCCATCACGGCTCCTCTCATGCAGGGTCGCACAGTTGGCGAAAATTGGTCACGACGACGTTCCTGCACCTCTACCAAAGCAGAGGCGCAGGGATCAGTAAAGCTTGGCGATGCCGTTGCATCAGCCCGCCGGGGTGTACCAGATCGGCGAAGTGTAGGCGCGTTCGGTGATGGTCATCCGGACTTCGGCAGCGGGGGTAATCCCGAAGAACTTGGCGTCATAGGCCGTCCAGCGCGGGGTCGGGATTTCGATGACGCGCGCATAGTAGAACGCCTTCAGCGCCGGGTCGAAATCCGGGTCGGTCCAGACCGTGATCAGTTCGGGATCACCGATGGTGTTGGTGTAGCTGGCGTCCGGCACGTTGACCGTCGTGCCGACCGAAGGCAGCTTGCCGTCGGCCCCGGGTGTGCGGGTATCGGCATCGCCCCACGCCACATCGTAAACCTTTTCCTGCGTGTTGCCCGCAGCGTCGATCCAGCCCTTGATGATCTGCACCCGGTCAAGGTTGGCCCCGATCGGATCCTTCAGCGCGGCCACGAGGAAGCTTGGCGCCTTGCCAGCGGGCGCGTTCACCAGATCGCCGCCCATCGGCACACCTTTTGCATAGCCCACTTGGGCCGGGCGACGCGTGATGGCATCCGCGGCAGCAAAATCCCAGCCACCGAAGAAGCGCACGGTGATCCGGGTCCCTGTCGTCGCATAGGTCTCTTTCCGTTCCATCGCATCGAAGATCGCGGCGCGGGTGTTTTCAGTGGCCCAGACCACGGCCAGCCCCGAGGCCCCGACCTCCCACTCCATGACGGTACCAACTGGCGTTTTTATGAACGGCTTGCTCATCCTTTCGCGGCTTGGCTCCATACCGACCGTCTTGCCAAAGAAGTTGTCCTCTTCTTCGGATGAAAAGCCAAGGTGGGTGTCCGTCGATCCGACCATGCCGAACTTGTAGGGGTTGGTGCCCAGCTGGGTTTCCAGCTTCATCCCGTTCAAGAGGGCGGAGCGGGCATATTCATGCTCGAGCATGTCGGGAGTCTTGGCCGCCGTCAGAGTAAGGTTACCCTTGTCCCAGATCTCGAAATCCGCGAACTCGTCGTTGGGCGACAGGCTGGGATGCGCCTCGCCGGTGCCCTTGGTCTGGGTCATCTCGTACAGCCGTTCCCATTTTGCGCGCTGCTGAACATAGTCGGCATCCACCGGCTTGCCAAATTGCTCGATGGTCGGGAACATCAGACCGTTGGACAGGTTGCCGTTGTGGGCGATGGCCAGAACGTCACCACCGGTCTTTTCCTCGTAGGCCCCCATCCATTTCCACAGGTCGACCGGGTTCTGGCTGCCCATGGGCGGTAAGGTGACCATTGGGTCCATCTGCACCGCAAGATCGCCACCGTCGCGGTAGATCACATTGCGATGAAGATTGTCCCCACCGGCGAACTGCGAGGTCCATTCATAGCCGATCATGGCGGTGAAGCGTCCAGGCTCGTTCGCTTCCTCCGCCGCCGCAATGATGTCCTTCCAGGTGTCCCGGTACAATTTCGTGCCGGGCAAAGACATGACGTCGATGGGGAAGGTGCCGTTCGAGAAGGCAGTGATGATCTGGATTGCTGCTTCCCCTCCCCTGCCGGACTTGAACAGATCGTACCAGCCCCTCGCCGTGGCGTTGGCAAGGATATTGGGGTTTCCGGCCGCAAACTCGGCGAAGAAACCCATATTGTCGGAATGGTCCGTGACCACGGTAAAGTCCAGTGGCCGGGAAATGCGCACGGGCAAGCCGGTGTTCGACGTGATTTCCTGACCCTTGGCGTAGCGGTAAGCGTCGCGCGGGCCGAGGATCGCCCCGAAGGTGCCCGCGTCAAACGACAAGGTGGTGTGCAGGTGGGTCTCGCCGAACAGCGGCCGGTCGGGGAAGCTGCGCCCGGCATTGGGCGAATAGACCGGCGGCTTGTTGTGCACATCCAGTCCGGCCGGATCATGCCCGTGCGTGTCAATGATGCCGGATTGTGCAAAGGCCGGCGTGGCCCATGGCCCGATGCCGACCGCAAAGGCCATCATCATCTTGAATTTGTTCGATCTCATTGTCGTCTCCTTCGTTTTTCAGGTCGGATACAAGTCAGGCAGTCAGGATGCGTTCGATGGTCCAGAACGCGGCGACCGTGCCGATGGCATAGGCCGGGATCTGGGTGGCCCATTTCGGAACCGCATTGGCAAAGGCGCGCTGAACCAGCGCAAGCACCACAAGGATTGTCGCAACAAAGGCCAGTTGTCCCGCCTCGACCCCGAGGTTGAACGCCAACAGCGCCAAGGGGATGTCCCCCGGCGGCAACCCGATCTCGCGCAGCGCCCCGGCAAAGCCCAGCCCGTGCAGCAGGCCGAACACAAAGGCCACCAGCCATGGCGCGCGCGCGGTCAGACCGGATTGGCCGCGATGCTTCAGCAGCAACTCGCGGGCCAGAAACACGATGCTGAGCGCGATCACCGCCTCGACCGGGGCCTGTGACACCCGCACAAGCCCAAGCGTGGACAGCGCAAGGGTGATGCTGTGTGCGACGGTGAAGGCCGTGATCGTCTTGACCAGCATCCACCCCCCACCGACAAGCAGCGTCAGGCCCAGCACGAACACCAGATGGTCGATCCCGGCAAGAATGTGGTCAAAGCCCAGCACGGCATATTCGACCCCCACCGCCAAGGCGGTCTTGGGGCCGTCGATTGTCATCGTGGCCGAGGTGGGGCGCAGCAGATCGGTCTGCGCGCTGCCGTCCAGAAATTCGACCCGCACCAACACTTCGGCGCTGGTTTCAGGCAGGCGCAGGATCGAGATCTGTTGCCCGACCAGTCCGGATCGGCCGCAGTCGAGCAGCATCCGCGTGACGGACGCCCCGGGCACCTGCGCTTCGGTCTGGTTGGTCGGCGTGCAGTCGTCGGGCCAAGCCACGGAAAAGCCGATGACGTACTCGCCACGCATCGGCCGTTTCCAGACCACGTCATACTGACCCGCGCCGAATTCGCGGATATCAAGATAGGCGGGGCGGGATTCATGCGCTGCCGTCGGTGACGCAAGGCCGATCACCATGCAGAGGGCTGCCAGCATCCTGTGGATCATGATCCGCCCTCGACGGTCGCAGGCGGCACAAGCGGTTCGACCACCACCTCGTAGCGCGACAGCAACTGGCGGAACACCGCCTCGTTGGCGGCGATGCGCTGGTCATAGATCCAGTCGTCGCGGACGCGCTGGCGCACCGCGTCGAACGCGGCGGCATCGCCCGGCACCTTTTGCGACAGCCAGACCAGATGCAGACCATAGCCCGAGGCAACCGGCCCGGCCCAGCGACCCGGTTCAAGGTCCAGCAGCGCCTGCGCAAAGCCAGGCCCGAACATCGCCCCGACCTCGTGATCGCTGATCGCGTCAAA
>JBGSJU010000323.1:0-11278 GCA_041741655.1 Rhodobacterales bacterium | reverse complement strand
GATCTCGGTGATCGCTTTCGCCGCCGTCGCCCCTACCGCCTGGTCCAGCGCGAGGCGCATCAGGAACGCCGGATCGACCTCCAGCGCCTGTGCCAGCGACGGCACCCGGTCGAGCGGCACCTTGTTCCTGCCGTTCTTCAGGAAGGTCATCATGTTGGCGTTCGCGAAGCCAGCCTCCGAGGCGATCTCGGCTTGGGTCTTGCGGTGTGACAGGTCGCGCACCCGATCAGCGATCAGCCTAGCGGTCGGGGTATTTTGATAGGGGTTCATCGTGGTTCACTCTCATGTGGTTGGTTACATGAGTTAATTACCGTAACGCATCAGACAGTTCGGGTGGGATTTCGCGGTTTGTGCACAGATGTGCGAAGTCCTAGAAGAATGACACCGAGTTAATGGGGATGGCTCGGGTGTCCGCAGGTCGGGCGCCCCTGAACGTTCCATCCCCACCATCGAGAGCCCCAAGACCTTTCCGATGAATTTCACAAGACCGTGTCCTTGGGCATATCCGGGAAAGCTGAAACAATCTCCACTCGCCGCGGAACCCGTATTGCAGTAGAAACATACAAAGTGACTTGTTAGGATAGCGCTTCACATCGCACAAGGTTGGATCCGTGATTAGTGCATTGCCCAGGTGCCAAAGATACATGGGACTCGCATCTGTGCGGGCCTTGATTGTTGTCTTTGCGCTGGCGGTGATGGGCTTGATGTTCGCGCCTGGGCAGGCGCAGGCCCATGGTCTGCACGGAGCCGTCATGACCACCGTAGAAAGCGAATCTGCTGCGGCACAGCCTGATGCCGCAGTCGCGGGTCAGCTTGACCGTCAGGCGTCCGTCTGCGTGACATGTTGCACGTCGAGCGGTTGCACCGCGATCAACTTTTTCGACGGAACTGTTGCCCGTGTATTTGACATGCCAGGGCGGCGCAGCACATATCCTTCGAGCCGCTCAGACTACGAGGTCGAACAGCCCAAGCTCGGTCGACCGCCCAGACATATCTCCTGAACCACTACGTTCACCGCTGCGTCTTGCGACGTCAGCATGGTTGTCTAGTTATCCACGAGATATCACATGCCGCCTTTCCGCACGTTTCTGCTTGCCACCTTCATGCTTGTTGCCTCGGTCATCAGCGCTGTCGCGCACGAAGGCCACGCCCACGGCGATGAGCCGCCACCGCCCGACGTGCAGACGGCACCGCGTGCCACGGCGGCGAGCCCGTTGTTCGAACTGGTTGCCGTTGCGGGGGATGGCAGCTTGACGATCTATCTGGATCGTTTCGACACAAACGAGCCCGTCGTGGGGGCCACCGTTGAGGTCGAGACACCCGCTGGCCCCGTCGCCGCCTTAGGCAAAGAGGAGCTCTACCAGCTTGAGGCACCTTGGATAACGGTGCCCGGTGACTACGAACTGTTGTTCACCGTTACGGCCGGGGCCGACATCGACTTTCTGACCGGCACATTGAGAATTCCAGCACCTCCCGTTGCGCCCGTCGCACAGCCTGGAACCACGGGCCTTCTGACTGCGGCCTTCGCACAGGAGGTCACCGAGGTTGTCACGGCCAACGTAGGAGAACGGCTTCGCACCAACGATCCCGCAATGCTGGCGATGGGCGGAATCGGATTTCTGGCGGGTCTGCTCGTCATGGCGCTGATGCTGCGGAGGCGTGTTGCGGCCGGGGTTGCGGCCACCGTTCTGCTGGTGGTCGTAGGCAGCACCTTCGCGCAGGCACAAACTACTGCGGCTGTTGGCCCAACGGTGGTGCGAGATGTGGCGCAACGGCTTGCAGATGGCCGTGTCTTCGCTCCGAAGGCAGCACAAAGAATCCTCGCGATCCGGACCCTGGCTGCAATTGAGGAAGAGCATCGGCGCAGTCTGGAAATGCCAGGTAGGGTGATTCCGGATCCCAATGCCAGCGGGTTTGTGCAAACGGCGATTGGCGGGCGGTTGTCGGCACCGCCAGGCGGCTTTCCGCCGCTTGGGGCTCAGGTCGCGGCGGGGCAGGTGCTGGCCATCGTCGCGCCGTCCTTGGCCGCCATCGACCAATCCTCGATCCGCCAGACACAGGCCGAACTGGATCAGGACATCGCGATCCTGGTTCGCCAGGTCGAACGGTTTCGCAAGCTGAGTGGCACAGGGTCGGTAGCGGCGACCCAGGTGGAAGAGGCGGAACTCACCCTTGCCGGGTTGCGCGAACGCCGCGCCGCGCTGGACGAGATGGAACTGGTGGCCGAAGAATTGGTCGCTCCAATCTCGGGGGTCGTTGCGCGGGCCAATGCCGCGCCGGGGCTGATTGCCGAAAGCAACACCGTGGTATTCCACATCATCGACCCCGCGCGCCTGTGGATCGAGGCGTTGTCCTACGGCGGTGAAGTTGTCGGTCAGTCTGCCTCGGTTGCCGACACTTCGGGTGAGCTGATCCCGCTCAGCTTTGCCGGGTCCGGATTTGCTGATGGCAGCCAGGCGCAGCCGGTGCATTTCGCAATCGACGGCGCGAACGGCCAGATGCGACTGGGCCAGATGGTCACGGTTGTGGCCGAAACCGCGTCGGCCATCACCGGCATCGCCGCACCGCGCGATGCCGTTATCCGCGGGGCGAACGGCGAGGATGTGGTGTATGTCCACACCGATCCCGAGGTATTCGAGCCCCGCACAGTCCGCACCGAACCGCTGGATGCGACGCGGGTGCTGATCGTGGCCGGTGTGGCATCGGGTGACCGCATGGTCACGCAGGGTGCCGAACTTCTGAACCAGTTGCGCTAGGGGGGCGGGCCGATGTTCACATTTCTTGTCACTCAATCCCTGCGCAACCGGATGCTCGTTCTGGTGCTGGCCGCTGTGCTG
Organism: Rhodobacterales bacterium; assembly: GCA_041741655.1. Lineage (GTDB taxonomy): Bacteria > Pseudomonadota > Alphaproteobacteria > Rhodobacterales > Rhodobacteraceae > UBA9554. The sequence continues at coordinate 8,441 of JBGSJU010000323.1, read as the reverse complement.
ATGGGCTACGGGGCGTTTACCGCGCTGCGCCTGCCGGTCGATGTTTTCCCCGACCTGAACCGCCCGACCGTCACCATCATGACCGAGGCCGAAGGTCTGGCCCCGCCCGAGGTCGAACAACTGGTCAGCTATCCGCTGGAAACCCAGATGAACGGATTGCCCGGCGTGGACCGGGTGCGGTCTGTTTCGGGTGTCGGGCTGTCGATCGTCTATGTCGAGTTTGACTGGGGGACCGACATCTACCGCAACCGCCAGCAGATCGCCGAGCGCCTGACGCTGGTCGCGGAACAGCTTCCCGAAGGCGTGACACCGCAGATGGGGCCAATCAGCTCGATCATGGGGCAGGTCATGCTGGTCGCGATGACCGCCCCGGACGGCGTTTCGCCGATGGAATTGCGCGAGGCTGCGGATTTTCTGGTGCGGCCCCGGCTGCTGGCTATCCCCGGCGTAGCGCAGGTGATCCCGATCGGGGGCGAAGTGCGGCAGTTCCGCGTGGCCCCGAACCCGGCGGCCTTGCGGGCCCTTGGGGTGACACTGGAGGAAGTCGAGCAGGCGATTACCGCCTTTGGCGGCAACACCGGCGGCGGCTTTACCGACCAGTATGCGCGCGAGTTCTTGATCCGCAACATCGGCAACACTTTGAAACTGGAGGACCTGCGCAAGATTGTCGTCAACAGCGACGGGTTGCGCCCGGTTTTGCTGCATCAGGTGGCCGATGTAGGCTATGGCGCGCGCCTGAAACGCGGCGAGGCGGGATACATGGGCCGTCCCGCCGTGATCGTTTCGGTGGAAAAGCAGCCCGATGTCGATACCGTCGCCCTGACCCGCGCGGTTGAGGCGGAACTGGCGCAGATCACCGCGACGCTGCCGGATGGGATGCGGGCCGATCAGGTGCTGTTCCGTCAGGCGGATTTCATAGAAACCTCGGTCAAGAACGTGCAAACCGTTCTGCTGGAGGCGGTGGTGGTGGTCGCTATCGTGCTGTTTGCCTTCCTGCTGAACGTCCGCACCACGCTGATTTCGCTGACCGCCATCCCGGTGTCGATCCTTGCCACCGCCATCGTTTTCAAGCTGATGGGTCTGTCGATCAACACCATGACCCTGGGTGGCCTTGCCATCGCCATCGGCGAGCTGGTCGATGACGCGGTGGTGGATGTGGAAAACATCTTCCGCCGCCTGCGCGAAAACCGCGAGGCGGGCAATCCGCGATCCACCTTCGATGTGGTCGTCTCGGCCAGCCAGGAGGTCCGGTCGGGCATCGTCTATGCCACGATGATCATCGTGCTGGTGTTCGTGCCGCTGTTTGCGCTGTCGGGCATCGAGGGGCGGCTCTTTGCGCCGCTGGGGCAGGCCTACATCATCTCAATCCTCGTCAGCCTTGTCGTATCGATCACGCTGACCCCTGTGATGGCCTACTACCTGCTGCCGGGCATGAAACGACTGGACCACCGCGAAGGCTGGCTGGTCCGCACCCTGAAACGCGGTAACCGCGCGGCGCTGTCCGTCGCGTTCCGCTGGCAGAAGACCTTGATGGGATTTGCCTTCGTCGCCGTTCTGGTTGCTGGCTGGTCGGCCACGACCTTGCCCCGCGCCTTCCTGCCGCCGTTCAACGAGGGCACGTTCACCATTTCCATGCTGTTCAACCCCGGCATCTCGCTGGCGGAGTCGCACCGGGTCGGCCTGATCGCCGAACAGTTGATCCTGGAGGTGCCCGAGGTCCGCGCGGTGGGTCGCCGCACCGGGCGGGCGGAACTGGATGAACATGCCGAAGGCGTGCATTCGTCCGAAATCGAGGTTGATCTGGAACCCGGCGACCGGCCTAAGACCGAGATCGTGGCCGACATCCGCGCCCGCCTGTCGATCCTGCCGGTTGCGGTGAACGTCGGGCAGCCGATCTCGCACCGGCTGGACCACATGCTGTCGGGGGTGCGGGCGCAGCTTGCGCTGAAGGTTTACGGCGACGATCTGGACACGCTGCGAGGGGTCGCCGAAGACCTGCGCGCCCGTATTGCCACCATTCCGGGCCTCGTCGATCTGCAACTGGAAAAGCAGGTGCGCATCCCGCAACTGGAGATTCGCATCGACTACGACCGGGCCGCCCTCTACGGCATCCAGCCCGCCGCGATTACCGAGGCGCTGGAACAGCTGTCGAATGGCCGTGTGGTGTCGAAACTGGTGGACGGCCAGCGCACCTATGATGTGGTTATGCGGTTGGCCGAAAACCGCCGCACCACGCAGGCGCTTGGCGATCTGCTGATCGAAACCCCCGCTGGCTGGGTGCCGGTCCGCGAACTGGCCGAGGTGCGCGAGACGGACGGCCCGAACCAGATCCTGCGCGAAAACGGGCGGCGGCGGCTGGTGGTTCTGGGCAATACCGATGGCAATGTCGATATGGCCGCAGTGGTCGCACAGATCCGCACGGTCATCGCAGAAGCCGATCTGCCGCCCGGCTTTTCAGCCACGCTCGAGGGCACTTTCCAGGCGCAAGAGGAGGCCAGCCGCACCATCGGCCTGTTGTCACTGGTGTCGCTGGGGATGGTGTTCGCGATCCTCTATAGCCGCTACAATTCCACCGTCTGCGCTCTGATCATCATGGGGTCGGTGCCGCTGGCACTGATCGGATCGGTCGCGGCGCTGTGGATTGCTGGCCAGCCATTGTCGGTCGCCTCGATGATCGGGTTCATCACGCTGACGGGGATTGCAGCCCGCAATGGCATCCTGAAGATCAGCCATTACATCAACCTCGCCCTTCACGAACGTATGCCATTTGGCCGTGACCTGATTATTCGTGGATCACTGGAACGGTTGACGCCGGTGTTGATGACTGCGCTGTCCGCCGGTGTTGCGCTGATCCCGCTGATGATCGACGCCGATGCCCCCGGCAAGGAAATTCTAAATCCGGTCGCGGTTACGATCTTCGGCGGACTAATTTCGTCCACGCTGCTGGACACGTTCCTGACGCCAGTGCTGTTCCTGCGCTACGGGCGGGGCGCCCTTGAACGCCTTGTTGCCAGCGCCCGCACCCAGTCGCACCAACCTGACGCGCCGAAGGGCGCCGAAATCCAGACCTTCTGACATCACTTGACCCCAAGGAGTCCTGCCATGCTGCGTCTATCTCTGTTGTCCCTGTTCCTTGCATCTGCCGCACTGGCCCACGAGCCCGGTATCGGCCCCAATGGCGGCAAGCGCGTTGACGCCGGGCCTTACCGGGTCGAACTGGTGCCCAACGGCACCCGCGTCGATGTGCATGTGACCATGGATGATGACAGCGCCATCACGACCGACACCATGACCGGGATGGCCATTTTGGTGCTGGATGGCAAACCGGTTCGCACGGAATTGGTGCCTGCCACGGCTGGCATCCTGTCGGGTGACACGGGAGTGATGGTGCCCGAAGGTGTCAAAGGGGCGGTCCAGTTGACGGACGCCGCAGGCAAGAAGGTGCAGGCCAAGTTCTGAATTCAAACCGTGCCCTATCGGCGCGGACCGGCCTTGCGCCGACAGACGGTGGTGTGTGACGCCGCCACCAAAGCAACCGTTCCATCCAGCCCATAGGTTTCGCCATGACTGCAATCGTATTGAGCCGCCGAAAGTTTCTCCTGGCCGGGATGGCCGTCGCCCTGGTGCCGCCCGGTGCCGTGGTGGCGCAGTCCTCGGCAGCGATCCACGTCGTGAAAGATCCAGCCTGCCCCTGCTGCAACGCCTGGATCGCCTACCTGCGCGACAGCAGCTTTGCGGTAAGTTATGAAGAGCGCAGCATCGACGCGCTGGCGCGTTACAAGCGTGAGCAAGGCATTCCCGCAGACCTTGTGTCCTGCCACACGGCCGCAGTTGGCGGCTATGTTCTGGAAGGCCATGTGCCTGCCGCCGATATCCGCCGCCTGCTGGCGGAACAGCCTGATGCGATCGGTCTCTCTGTGCCCGGCATGCCTTATGGCTCGCCCGGTATGGGTCCGGAAACCGCGCGCGAGGCTTACGACGTGATCCTGATCGGCAAGGATGGCAGCGGCAGCGTCTTCACTCGGTATGCGGCGGCCTGAAACGTTTTTGGTCGGGCGCGGCGCTGCGCCTGGCGCGGCGGAACGATGGATTTGGCAGGCGACAATTGTCTCCGGGGCAGACCGATCTTGGATCTGCCCCGGATTGCGTCATGCACCTGTCGAGATCACTTGCCGCGCGCGGCCAGCCAGGCTGTCATCTGGGCGATCTCGGCTTCTTGCGCCACGATCACAGCCTCGGCGAGGGCGCGGACTTCGGGGTCCTTACCATATTCGAGAGCGATCCTGGCCATATCGACCGCCGCCTTGTGGTGCGGGATCATGCCGATCATGAAATCAACGTCCGGGTCGCCGGTGTAGGGCACCATCATCGCCGCCATCATCTCGTTCATCGACTTGGCATAGGCGAGCGTCGCGGGGTCATCCGCGAATTCCGGCGGGATGAGCATGGTGTGGTCCATGCTGCCCATCGCCTCCATATCCATCTTCATGCCGGAATTGCCCATCTGCGAATGGCCCATCTTGGAATGGTCCATCCCCCGCATGGTGTTCTGGGCAAAGGCCAGTCCGCCAGCCACAACGATTGCGGCCGATAGCAACGCGATTGTGCGCTTGGTCATTGGAATTCTCCTGTTTTGGGGGTCAGTTTACGGCTAATCCTGCATCGGCGAGCACGGATGCGAGGGTTTCGCGCGGTGCGGTCGTCGTGACATCCACCTTGTGCGTCGCCGGGTCGGCGCTGACCTTGGCTGTAGGGTCGACCGCGTGGATCGCCTTGGTCACGCTGCGCACGCAACCGCCACACGTCATGTTTTCGATATGGAACTGCATGAGGTCCTCCTTGGGTTTCGTCTCATGCATTGGCATATAGGGCTTCCCACGGTTGGAAGGTCAAGGGCGGCGGCTGGATTGTTTTTCCGAACTTCCCCTTGACCTTCCCATGATGGGAACGCCTATCTGTCACAGCGGATGACGAACCAGATGGAAAGATTACCGCGATGAATGCGCCTTCAACACCTCTTGCCCCCAAGATGCCTGCGACAATTTCATTGCCCGTGGAAGGCATGACCTGCGCGTCCTGTGTGGGAAGGGTCGAACGCGCGCTGCGCGCCGTGCCGGGGGTGACCGCGGCGACAGTGAACCTTGCCACCGAGCGGGTGCAGATCACCACGTCCGACGGTGCTGACCGCAGCCGTCTTGTCGCCGCGATCGAGGCCGCGGGATATGATGTGCCGTCCGAGCCGGTTGATCTTGTGATCGGTGGCATGACCTGCGCGTCCTGCGTCGCACGGGTCGAGCGGGCATTGACGGCGGTGCCGGGGGTGGTGACGGCGGTCGTCAATCTGGCGACTGAACGTGCAACGGTCGCCGGGTCGGCAGACATGGGGGCGTTGGTCCGTGCCGTCGAGGATGCAGGCTATGACGCCCGCCCCGCCCTGCGGTCCATCTCGGGCGACCCGGAAACCGAGGCGCGCAAGGCGGATGAGCAGGCGCATCTTCAGCGCGATCTGACGCTGGCGGCCATTCTGGCCCTGCCGGTATTTGTGCTGGAAATGGGCGCGCACATGTTCGCGCCGATGCATGACCTGATCATGCGCACCATCGGGATGCAGGTCAGCTGGTGGGTGCAGTTTGTCCTGACGACCCTGGTGCTGATCGGGCCGGGACGGCGGTTCTACACCAAGGGTTATCCGTCCCTTTGGCGCCTCGCCCCGGATATGAACAGCCTTGTCGCGGTTGGCACCACGGCCGCCTACAGCTATTCTCTGGTCGCAACCTTTGCGCCGCAGATGCTGCCCCCGGGCACTGTCAACGTCTATTACGAGGCTGCGGCGGTGATCGTCACGCTGATCCTGCTGGGTCGCTTTCTGGAGGCTCGGGCCAAGGGGCGCACGTCGGGCGCAATCCGCAGGCTGATCGGTTTGCAGGCAAAGACGGCACATGTGCGGCGCGATGGCCAAGCCGTTGAAACTCACATTGCAGAGGTGCGCCCCGGCGACATCGTCGAAGTGCGGCCCGGCGAACGGGTGCCGGTCGATGGCACTGTTATCGAAGGCGATAGCTGGATCGACGAAAGCATGATCTCGGGCGAGCCGGTTCCGCTAGCCAAGACGTCAGGAGACCATGTGACGGGTGGCACGATCAACCAGACCGGTGCGCTGGCGATCACAGCAACGGCGGTGGGCGAGGCGACGATGTTGGCGCAGATCATCCGCATGGTCGAGGCTGCGCAGGGCGGCAAACTGCCCATTCAGGCGCTGGTCGACCGGATCACCCTGTGGTTCGTGCCGGTGGTGATGGGCCTTGCCACGCTGACCTTTGCCGTGTGGCTCGTCTTTGGTCCAGACCCGGCGCTGACATTGGGGCTGGTGAATGCGGTCGCTGTCCTGATCATCGCCTGTCCCTGTGCGATGGGTCTGGCCACGCCGACCTCAATCATGGTCGGCACCGGCCGAGGCGCTGAACTGGGTGTTTTATTCCGCAAGGGCGAGGCGTTGCAGGCCTTGCAGGGCGTGGCGGTGGTGGCACTCGACAAAACCGGCACGCTGACGCTGGGAAAACCCGAGCTGACCGACCTCGCGCTGGCGCCCGGCTTTGCCCGCGCGGATGTGCTGGCAGCCGTTGCGGCGGTGGAGGCGAAATCGGAACACCCCATCGCGCGGGCGATTGTCCATGCCGCCGAGGCCGAGGGGCTGGTCCTGCTGCCGGCCACCCAGTTCAAATCCGTCACCGGGTTCGGTGTGGTGGCCGAGGTGGCGGGCCAGACCGTGCAGATCGGCGCGGACCTCTACATGACGCAACTGGGCCTCGACGTGACGGTGTTTGCCGCAGAGGCCGAACGGCTGGGCGCCGAGGGCAAGACGCCGCTTTACGCCGCAATCGGCGGACGGCTTTCGGCGATCATTGCGGTTGCCGACCGGGTCAAGGCAACCACCCCGGCAGCGATCAAGGCGCTGCATGTGCTTGGCCTGAAAGTCGTGATGATTACCGGCGACAACGCCCGCACGGCACAGGCGATCGCCGGTCCGCTGGGCATCGACGAGGTGGTGGCCGAGGTATTGCCGGGTGACAAGGTCGCGGCCATCAAGCGGCTGAAGGGTTTGGGGACGATCGCCTACGTGGGTGATGGCATCAACGATGCCCCGGCGCTGGCCGAGGCGGATGTCGGCATCGCCGTGGGCACTGGCACAGACATCGCGATCGACGCTGCGGATGTGGTGCTGATGTCCGGGCGGCTCACCGGTATCCCCGATGCCATCGCGCTGAGCCGGGCCACCATGGGCAATATCCGGCAGAACCTGTTCTGGGCCTTTGCCTACAATGCCGCCCTGATACCGGTTGCGGCCGGGGTGCTTTATCCAGCCTACGGCGTGCTGTTGTCGCCGGTATTCGCGGCCGGTGCGATGGCGCTGTCGAGCGTGTTCGTGCTTGGCAACGCGCTACGCCTGCGCCGGTTCCAGCCAACGAAGGTGTGAGGAGACCACGATGAATATCGGTGAAGCCGCCAAGGCATCGGGCGTATCGGCCAAGATGATCCGTTACTACGAGGCGACGGGCCTGATCCCCGCCGCCGGACGGACCGGGTCCGGCTACCGGGTCTATTCCGCCACCGAGGTGCAGATGCTGCGTTTCATTCGCCGCGCGCGGGACCTCGGGTTTCCCGTCGAGAAAATTGTGGCGCTGTTGGCGCTCTGGCGCGACCGCTCGCGGCACAGCGCAGACGTAAAACGGCTCGCTCAGGAGCAGATTGACGGGTTGGAGAAAAAGATCAAGGAAATGCAGGCCATGATGGACACCCTGCAACATCTGGCCGATGCCTGCTGCGGAAACGACCGTCCCGAGTGCCCCATTCTGGTTGATCTGGGGGGCGGTCCGTCCAACCGATCACATGAGCCAAGAAACGCGACCTAGAGGGCGCTGAGGTGTGCCGATAGCACCTAGCCACCCCGTTTCGGCTGCATAAGATACAGCTGCGATGTGGTGAGATGAATAATGGAAGTAATGGGTAACCATGGGTTTTTGCGCGGCAATGCCCCCAAGATGACGATCACTGTTAGGGCGCTTCGGAGCTTGCTGGGAACCGGCTGACCTTTTTTCCGCCGCCGCCTCATCCCGCATCCAGAAGCGCCATCAGCGCTCCAACACGCTTCGGAGTGATCCCGGGATCACTGCCGCAGAAGATCACCCGGATGAACTCGATCCACGCCTGTTCGTTCGCGGTCAGCTGGTCCCACGGTCCCGCTGGTCCCGTCGGTAAAGTGAACACGCCACCATCGTCGTCGTCGTGGGCGTGGTGCGAACTCATTTCCCGAAAATCCCGCGCAAGGCAGCACGTGACCGGGCAGCGATCCGCGGGTCGGTGTTGTCGGACGCGTCGCGCAGTTCGTTCAGCCAACCACGCTCATTCTCAGTGGTGGGCGTGCCGAAGATCTCGGTGATCGC